>NZ_JBHFJB010000022.1:117530-124576 GCF_057334555.1 Pseudomonas sp. AGC41 | reverse complement strand
GTCATGGGCCGGAGCGGCGATCCTGCCTCGTTGGGGAAAACCATCAAAGACATTTTCCCCCAACAGGCGGCGGAGATGTTCGAGGGGGCGAAGTCGGGCAAAGTCCTGGCAATCGATAGGGCCGATGACACTCACGTCATGCTTGTCGTGCCATTTTCACCCATCCCTAATTCGAGCCATTGGATGACCGTCATCGAAGTGCCGCGTGCCACATTGATGGCCTCGGTTGCGGCGTTGCAGCAAGTGCTGGAGCAATCGAATCGGACGTCGGTGATGGTGCAGGTGGCCACCGGGATTGGCGTCACCGTGGCGGGGATATTGCTGATGGGGTGGTTGGCGGTGAGTGTCACCCGGCCCATCCGCCGGGTGTCCGCGATGCTGGAAAATATCGCCGATGGTGAGGGTGATCTGACCCAGCGACTGAGCGCCGAGCGCCGCGATGAAATGGGCGTGCTGGTGGGTGGGTTCAACCGCTTCCTCGATAAACTGCAGCCCATCATTGCCCAAGTCAGCCAGAGCGTCCTGGACACGCGCTCCACCGCCGACCAGGCGTCTTCGATTGCCGCCCAAACCAGCAACGGTATGCAGCAGCAACTGCTGGAAGTCGAGCAAGTCGCGACGGCCGCCCATGAAATGAGCGCGACCTCCCAAGAGGTGGCGCGAAGTGCGTCCATGGCGGCGACCGCCGCGCGAAATGGCGATGCCGCTGTGCGCTCTTGCAAAAGCACCATCGAGACCGCTGCGCATTCCATCCAGTCGCTGGCGGCGCATATGAGCGGCGCCATGAACGGGGTGCGACAACTCGCCGCCAGCAGTGAGGAAATTGGCAGTGTGCTCGACGTGATCCGCACCATTGCCCAGCAGACCAATCTGTTGGCGTTGAATGCTGCGATCGAGGCGGCAAGGGCCGGGGAGACCGGGCGAGGCTTTGCCGTAGTGGCCGATGAGGTTCGCCATCTGGCCCAGCGCACCCAGGACTCCGTGAGTGAAATCCAGGGTGTCATCGAGAGCCTACAGGGCGGCACATGCGAAGTGGTGAGCGCCATGCAGAGCCAGCATCGCCAGGCCAATGCCAGTGTCGAGCAAGCCCTGGTGGCTGTCGACGCATTGGCCAATGTCAGCGAAAGCATCGAGATCATGACGGGCATGAATCTGCAAATTGCCAGCGCGGCCGAAGAGCAGAGCGCAGTGTCTGAAGAGGTGAATCGTAACGTTTCGGCCATCAGGGATGTAACGGGTCAGTTGGTGGGGCAAGCGGATCGATCGGCCAGGATCAGCCACTCCTTGAACGATCTTGCGAACCAGCAACAGAGGCTGATGAATAACTTCAAGGTCTAGAGAAGCTGAAGGCGCTGCGATTCCTGATAAAAAAATGCCGGATCATGGGCTTGTTCAAAAGCGCATGATCCGGCGTCAACGTTACGGTTGAACCCGATGCTGAAGAGAGCAAAGGGCGTTTTTCTGCACCATCGCCCGTCAGGCTGGAATCACCACGAAGCTGTCTGGTTTGCAGGTGAGCGCGACCTCGGCTCCGGGTGGCAGGGCATGGCTGCCCGGGACAGGCAGTTGTTGGCACTTGAGGTCCAGGGTGCCGCCGGCAACCGCCACACGGTAGATCACGCGGTTACCGATGAACGATGTGTCTTTGACTTTCCCGGCGAATGCCCCGTCGGCCAACGGCGCGTCTTGAGCGGCTTCAAGGCCGATGGTTTCGGGACGGATCGACACATTGACCGGCCCGGCCTCCAGGCTGTCGCCGGCCATGTGCGCGTAGCGACCGAAGGGTAGATCGACATAGCCGCTGCGGGTGTCGCCCAACCCGTAGGTGCCGGCGACGATGTTGGTGTCACCGAAAAATTTCGCGGCGAACAACGTGCGCGGGGACCAATACATCTCTTGTGGCCCGCCTATCTGCTCGATGCCGCCCTTGTTCAGCAGCACGACACGGTCGGACAGGATCATCGCCTCGTCCTGGTCATGGGTCACATACACGAAGGTGGTCGATGTCTCTTCGTGGATTCGCTTGATCTCGTTGAGCATGTGGTGGCGAATCTTCAAGTCCAGCGCAGCCAACGGCTCGTCGAGCAGCAACACGGCGGGACGATTCACCAATGCCCGGGCCAGCGCGACGCGTTGTGCCTGGCCGCCACTGAGCTCGGAGATCCAGCGATTCTTGAAACCCTCCAATTGAACCAGTTCGAGCGCCTTGGTTACTTCTCGCTTGATCTCCTCCTTGGGTTTTTTCTTCAGGCGCAGCCCGAAAGCCACGTTGTCGAAAACATCAAGGTGAGGAAACAGCGCGTACTTCTGGAACACCATGTTGACGGGGCGGTGTTCAGGCGCCAGGGACGTGGAGTCCTTGCCATCTATCATGACTTTGCCGGTAGTGGGCTCTTCGAAGCCTGCAATGATGCGCATCAGTGTGGTCTTGCCGCAGCCGCTTGGGCCCAACAAAGTGAGGATTTCGTTGCGTTTTACGGTCAGGTCGACTTTGCCGAGGGCGGTCAGGTTGCCGTAGCTCTTGGAAATTCCGGTCAGTTCAATGCTATTGGTCATGGCGGTTACTCTGCAGTTTCAGCACGTTCAAGTTCGAGACGACGACGGCGCAAGGTCATGACCAGGCCGGCGGTGACGATGATGGCGATGGTGACGACCAGCATGAATACCGAGGCGGCATTGATGGTGGGGCTGACGGCGCGGCGCATCATCGAAAGAATCATGAGTGGCAGCGTGGTATCGCTGCCGGTGACGAACACGGTGATCAGGAATTCGTCCATCGAAAGCGCGACCGCGAGGATCGCGGCGCCCGCAATGGTCGGCCCGATGATGGGCAGCGTCACCAGCCAGAACGCCTTGAGTGGGCTGGCGCCCAGGTCTCGCGCCGCTTCCTCGAACGACAGATCGAAGTACTCCAGGCGTGAACGCACGGACTCGACGAAGAATGGGAAAGTGAACAGCGTATGGCCGATCACGACGGTCAGCAGCGAACGGGGCAAGCCGATCAACGAGAAGAAAATCACCAACGCGATTCCCAGGAACAAACCGGGGAGGGCGATTGGGGCGAAGTTCATGAAGGCAAAGGCAGACTTGCCCCGACCTTTCATGCGCATCAACGCCAGGGCTGAGAACGTACCCAGCAGCGTGGTGAGCATGGCCGAACCCGCGGCGACGATTGCGCTATTGGTCAAGGCGGTCATGAAGTCCGAACTGCTGAACAGCGCCTCATACCATCGGACGGAGAAGCCTTCGAACGGGAACGACAACGAGGCTGACGAATGGAAGCTGAACAACGCGATGATCGCGATGGGCGCGTAGAGGAAAAGCATATAAAGGTAAGTGAATAGTCTGATCATGGCGGTCACCTTGCTTTTTATTGGCGGTGTTCAGTCGTGGTAGCGTTTGCCCGGCGCCAGGTTGGCGGCGCGCAACAAGCCCAGCAGCAGCCCATACACCAACATGAAGACCACCAGCAGCAGGTACGCCATCGCCGCCCCCAGCGGCCAGTTGCCGACCGAGCGGAACTGGTTGGCGATCACCAGGCCGGTGGTCATGGCGTCCCTGCCGCCCAGCATTTGGGGGGTGACGTAATCACTGGCAGCGAGGACGAAGGTGAACATGAACGAACTGACGATGCTTTTGTGCGCCATCGGCATGATCACTCGCCACAAAATGGTGGCGCCGCCGGCGCCCAGGTCCGCGGCGGCTTCCAGGTAATCCTTCTTGATATCGCGCAAGCCCGACACCAGCAGCAGAAGGGTGAAGGGCAGCATGATGTGGACCAGGGTCAATACCACCGAAAACTTGCTGAACACCAGCCAGTCCAGGGGGGTATCGACCAGCCCAAGGTGCAACAGCGTGGAATTGATCACGCCGTTGGTGCCCAGGATCGAGCGCCATGCGTAGACCCGCACCAGATAGCTGGAGAACCACGAGATCAGGGCCAAGTACAGCACGGCGTTGGAGCGCGTCCGATAAACTATGTAATAGGCGACTGGGGCGCTGATGACCGTTGACAGCACCGCGGTCCAGAAACCGTTTTGCAGGGCGATCCACAACGAATCGTAGAACCCATTTGCACTGAGGGCTTTTGCATAGTTGGCCAGCGTCGCGGCAGGCTCCATGCTGAACGGTTTGGCGGTCCAAAAACTCGCGACGAGCAGCAGCGCCGATGGAATCAGGAAGAACACCACCAGGAAGAACATCGGGGGTGACGCCAGCAAGTACCCGCCCAGGATTTTCTTGTCGATTTTCACCTGCATACCCGCCTTCGAATCCCTGGCATCGAGGAGGATGGGCTCGCTGTTGTTGACTACGTTCATGATGATTGTGCCTTTGCTTTTTGTTTCGATAACGAGCGCGTCCTGGCGAGCGCATTTACGCTAGACGAGTGCTCTTCTGAACCTTGCGAACGGGGTCGACAGGCCACGAAGTGCCATCGAACAGAGAAGAGCGTGTTGGCAAACACGCGCTTCAGGTAAGCGTCCGTTCAAGCAGGTCTTTGAGTAGGACGAATTGATCCCAGCCCTAGAACGAGCCTTTGAAATTCGCCCACTGATCGATCCATTCGGCATAGGTCACATACTGATCGGAGCTCAGAGGTGGCTGGCCGTAGAGTTTCGACTTCTCGAAAAAGCTGTCCAGATTGGCGTAGTCAAAGGTGTTTCGAAGGTCTGTCGGAAGCAGTGGCACGGCTTTCGTGTTGACCACGCCGGAGAACATGGTGGTCGCCATTTTGGCCTGGGTTTGCGCTTCGAGCGTCTCGTTGATGAACTCCAGTGCCAACGGTATATCCTTGGCCGTTTTCGGGATGAACAGCGCATCGCACCAGAGCGCGGCGCCTTCTTTGGGGACCGATAAAGCGCTTTCTACGCCACGCTTTTTGGTCTCGCTCGGCGTGTTGGCTGACGCTGAGAACACCGCATCCACTTCGCCTGACACCAGCAGAGAAACCGCGTCCCCCGAAGAGGCGGCAAAAACCCGGCATTGATCCCGGTACGGCTTGAGTTTCTCGAAGGCGTCGTCGAACTCGGCGCGCGTCAGATTGGGAAATTTGTCGCCATAGCCGGCAATGATCGCGATGAGCGACCAATTCGACGTCCCGTCATCGACGAAGGTCAGCTTGCCCTTTAATTTCGGGTCGAGCAGGTCTTTGTATTCAGTAGGTGTCTTGACCGCTTTCGGGTTGTAGATGATGGTGTTCATGCCCCACAGCAGGGGCACGCCCCATTGCTTGCCATCCCAATACCAACGGCTGCCTTTGTAGAACAGCGGGAGGGTATTTTCCGCTGAGTAGTTGGGGATCCTTGAGGTGTCGATCTCCTTGAGCAACCCCATTTCCTGGTAGATGGTCTCGTAGCCCAGCGCGTACATGGTCAAGTCAAGCTGCACGGGATCGGAGCCGGCCAGGCGGGCCGTAATGTCGTCCTGGTTGCTGGCATAGCTGGAACGGACGGTAATGCCATGCTGCTTACGCCATTCGGCCAGTTCGGCGTCACCGGTTTCACCTTCCCAGCCAAGGATTTCCAGGTGTCCACCCGCGGCGGCAAATGCGCTGGGCATGAAGGAGCCCATGTACAACCCGGCGGCGGAGGCGGCAGCCCCTAGCAAAAATGTGCGGCGCTTCAGGCTGATCGAATCCAGATCGATGCCGGTGAGTCCATAACCCGTCTCTGTGTCTTTTTTCATTTCGAGTTCCTGCCTAGGTGGTTTTTGTGAAAACGATGGGCGACTTGCAGTGGATCTGGCCCGGCTGGTTCTCCGGGCAGATACTTTTATATGCAGTCCTGTAGATCGGCAGTGTTATGGCCAGCATTGTTTCCATGAGCTGGGGAGGTTGGCGGTGCTGACATGCCTGTTGAGAACATCGCGCACTAGGTCTCCACTGGTCCGATTGACTCTTCCTTGGCTGGGCGCCGCCGCTTTACTGAACGTTGCAGGTAAAGGCTTGAAGCGGCGCGCCCAGCGCTTGATAGGCTCGGCTTGTTGTTTTCATGGATCGAGTATTGGCCTGGCAGGCAGGGCACTCAATTTCGCAGCGCTTATAAAAGCGACGCACTATGACGCATCGAAGTGACCTAAACGGCGCAGCTGACGCGCCATGACACGCGTGCTTCATGAGCAGGCGAGGGGTATGGGGCATCTGCGTCAACGTGCGTCTCTTTTGCCCTTGGTGCGAAATTGAGCGGTGCCAGGTGTGGGCGAATACTCCCGTGGCGATCCTGAAAAAGGCGGAGGTGCATTCGCCCCTTCACGCCTGCGCTTGATTGATTGGAGTGTCTTGTGAAACTCACGGGTGGGCAGATTGTTGCGAAAGCGCTGAAAGCGAACGGCGCCGACTATGTGGCCGGCATACCGGGTGACGGCTCATGGTCTCTGGTAGAAGCGCTGCTGACAGCCGGCACGGATATTCCTTTCATTCAAGTCATGCTGGAGCCGAGCGGTGTTCATCTTGCCGACGGATATTTTCGCGCCTGCGGGCGGCCGATGGCTGTTTTGCTTGCGGGCCCGCTGGGTATTTCGACGGCGCTGGGTGCAATCGCCGATGCGTCGGCGCAATCATCAGCCATGCTGGTCATCAGCGCAGACGACGCTGAGTACGATGATGACAGGCTGGCAACCGTCTCCGGCGGCGTCACGAAAGAACACCGGCGCGTCTCGCGTATCGAACAGTTGCCGCAGGCCCTGCGTCAGTCCTTCGATACGATGTTCAGTGGACGCGTAGGTCCGGTCAGTCTGAATATTCCGGCGGCCGTTCAGGACGTTTCGATTGACGTCAGCCTGGCACCCGCCACCTTGCGCGCCAACAGCGAAGTACCGAGGGCAGGTTCACGGCTGAAAATAGTCGCTTTGCGTCAGGGGCCAGCGACGGGCGGGGTCGACGACAGTGCCAGTGGCGTCCTGCCCTTGACGATCCATAGGCCTTTGGCTGCTTTGCGCTCGATCCTGGAGGAGGAGGCCATCCTGGTGGTGGGCGCCGGGCCTCTTCAGGCCATCGCCCGCCAGGTGTTTCCCCTCTACCATCCGGCTGCTCGTCTGTACGCCGCCAA
>NZ_JBHFJB010000022.1:109274-117505 GCF_057334555.1 Pseudomonas sp. AGC41 | reverse complement strand
GCGCACAGGGTTGGGCGGTGCCCGCGGCGATTGGTGCGAAGCTCGCCATGCCGGCGCTCCAGGTGGTGTGCGCCGTGGGCGGTGGCGATTTCTTGCAGTCGATGCAGGAAATGGCCGTGTGCGTGATGCACAGCATTCCTGTGGTATTCCTGGTGTTCAACAACAGCGGCGGGGTGTCAGTGAGCGACGTGCAAACCCCTGCGCTAGAGCAGCACCGTACCGGTGAGTTCAACCTGCCGGATGGCAAACCTTATTCGCCCGACTTCGCCGGTATTGCCAGGAATTTTGGCCTTGATGCCTGGCGGGTGGAGCACGCCTCGCAACTCGATTCGACGTTTACCAGGGCGCTAAATAGCAAGGGGCCATCGTTGGTTGAGGTGATGATTGCACGGGATTCTCGTGCGAATAACGACGTATGCGGGAACCATGGCTGATCTGTTGCAGGACGGCCTCACATCAAAACTTCTGAAGAGGGATCACGCGATGGGTATTTTGGACTGGAAGCACTGGATCGTCATTTTGGTGGTGGTTGTACTGGTCTTCGGCACTAAAAAACTGAAAAACCTGGGGGCTGACGTTGGCGAATCAATCAAGGGGTTTCGCAAAGCCATGAATGACGATGAGAAAGGTGGCGAGCCCGCGCCAGCAGCCCCGCATCAGGCTGATGCTACGGATGCGCGCAGGACCCTCGACGGGCAGCGTCGTCAGGTCTGACTATTGACGAGGCGGTTGTCTCGCCGCCTCAGTCCTGGCCGCCCCACACGATAGTCGCGTTGTCACCGGTCATGTATTCGCGCACTTCCAGCGGCAGCGACTGATCGCTGGGCAGCACGACAGTTGCATTGCGCAAGTGGTGCTTGCGGATCTTGCCTTTGTCCACGAGCCCCAGTGCCATGCGAGTGGAGAAGGGTTGGCGGAATGAGGATGACGCCACCCCGGTGACCAGGCCGAAGAGGAACCGGATCGGTCGGCGATGCTGCGGCGTCAGAATGGAAAACGTCATCTCGTTACGCTGCTTGCCTTCGAAGTCCACCAGGAACAGACGGTCGCCGAGAAGCAGACAAAAACCGTGATACGTGAACGAGTAGCCGATCTTTCCGCTGCCATCGAGCAAGGGGAAGCGTTCTACCGTGACGTACTGGACCATGGAGTCGGCGCGATACAGGCACGTGACTGAACGCAGGATTCTTCCCTTGTAGATCGAAGAGTTGTGGTAGCGGTAATAGACGCCCAGATAGTCTTCAAGCAAGTCGGCGGATTGTTTTGCCAATGGCAGGAAATGATTGAATTGCGCCGAGGCACGCAAGGCCGTCGGTATTTCGTTTTCATACCCCTCGTAGAGTTTCTTGAACTCCGCAGGTGGCCGGAAAAGATCTTCGGCTTCCATCATGAAGTAACGGCCGATCTTCTGAAGAATCTTTTGGGAAGGTACGTGCTGACCCACCAGGTACTTGTTGAACTGCTGGCGATTGACATCGACCTTGCGACACATGTCCGCGACCGACCGGCAGGACTCCACCAATGTGCTGAGATTTTTTTGCACGTTTGCCTGTAAGTCGCTACGAACCTGCTGGCGCTCGGGGTGCGAGGTGGCGGCAGTTAAAGACATGGAAGGCGTGTCTCCTCGGCTGGGCATCGTGGTCTCGATCTGGTCAGTTCGGATGAGGTGGTGGTTATAGCGGTTATCAGTGGTTATGGGATAACCCTGAAATAACCTGCTTAAACCCAATCACTTGAATATCTTTTGAAAGGCTCAAGCAGGTTTCATGCCGTTACATGGGCGTTCAGTTACAAGTATCAAGCATTGCTAATTGGGTCAGATTGTAAGCGGTACCAGGGCTTGCTCGACAGTCATCGTCGCTCCTGAAAACACGTCGCTTCTGCAGACCTTGGCTAACTGGCCGGGAAACGCCCAAGTTACTCTCGGCCCCAGGCAGTAACACATTGATTTCTTACGAGTAACACCGGGGTCGAAAGTTTGCGCGAGACGCTAATGATCTTCGCCAAATTGACACTTTTCCAGCGAACAGTTTGTGAGTTGCTTCGGTCTGCGTCAGGTTTCGCTGTAGTGCGAAATGGAGAAACAAACCCTCGCCATCGATACTCGCCTCGGTGCATTTGCCATTGCTGGTCCCCGGCAATGCCCGATGAGTACCAACCATCGGAGTCTTCGAGCTGTATCGAGCGTGCTCGACTTTGATCGGTTTCATGCGTGGCACTGCGCCACGCGTCAATGAAGTTGGGCTTTGTGCTCAGAATAACGGTGTTGAGGAAAAACGATGTCCAGCGAACTGCATAGAGCTGCATATTCGGTACTGCTTCCTGCGTTCGGCGATTTGAGCCTAAACGACAATGTTCGGCGTTATCTGAGCCGAGGTGGCGTGTCTATTTTGCTGGGGGAAACCCGGGAAGAATATGTCGGCCGGGACATGAGTCCGGCGCGAAAGAGCACCGAGTCCCAGGCTGATTTTGTCAACATCGCTCGAGATGCGACGTCATTGGCCGGTGCGCCGGTGCTGATCGCAGTGGATCAGGAACTCGGCGGTATCGAACGCCTCCACCAATTGGTCCCGGCAGTCGCGTCCAGGGAACAGCTCAAGGGTCTGGGCACACAGGACATCGAGCAGCGCTGCTTTGAGATGGCCCGCGTGGCGCGCGGCCTGGGCGTTAATCTGTTCCTGGCGCCGATCGTCGATGTCGTCACCGGCGCCAATCCTTGGCTGCACAACCGACATCTGGGCGCCGACCCCGTTGAAGTGAGCCGGGTGTCCTGCGCCTTTATCCGCGGGGTGCAGCGCGCGGGCGTCATCGCTACCGCCAAGCACTTTCCCGGTCACTACGTCACCGAGGCTGATCCGGCAATTGCTGAAGCCACCGTGCCCGGGCCACCGGAATTGCTTCAAGACAACCTTGATGTATTTAAGGATGTCATCGTCACCGGTGTGCTAGCGGTGATGCCAGGGCCTGCCGTTTTTCCGGCGATAGACCCTGATCATTGCGCATCGACCTCATCCAAGGTCATCGGGGTTTTGCGTGACACCCTCGGATTCGATGGCTTGATCATTTCAGATGACCTGGATGCGGTGTCCATCCTCAGGGGCAACTCGATCACGGACACCGCTGTCGCTTCGCTGACGGCCGGCGCGCACCTGTTACTCGTGTCCAGTGAATCGGGCCTTGATGCCATTGCTGAAGCCATAGTGGCGGCTGTCCACGATGGAGTGCTCGACCGCCAGATTCTGCTCCACGCGGCCTGGAAGGTGCGTGAATTGGCTGCGGCCAATAACGACCCATGCAACTCAAAGTGGGGTTGACCATGAGCTCAATTGAAAGCAAGGCCTACAGCGTGCTGTTTCCGGTCCTGCTCGATCTGGAAATGAATGACGATGTGCGCAGATTCCTGGGCAGCGGCGGGCGCAGCCTGCTGTTTGGCGAGACCGCGCAGGAATATGTCAGCGGCAAAATGAGCGCGAGCCGCCTGGCCTCGGAGACGCTGGAAAAGTGGCAGGGGTTTACCGCTGCGGCAATTGAGTTGAGCGGGCCGCTACTGTTGGCGGCAGATGCTGATATCTCTGCCGTCCACCGTCTACAGGGCATCTCGCCTGCGCTTCCCGAACCCGAACGGGCCAGGGCCATGGATGTGGCTGAGCTTGAAGAGGCGTGTTTCCAAGTTGCAACGGCAGTCCGAAAGGCCGGTGTGAATTTGCTGCTTTCGCCGACCGCCGACGTGCTGGGTGGCACCAATGTATGGCTTCAGGGGCGGACGCTCTCCGATGACGTGGACCGGGCCGCGGCCATGGTGGGTGCCTATGTGCGCGGTGTGCGGCGTGCCGGGATGGCCAGCACACTGAAGCACTTCCCCGGGCATCCCGTGTTGCTGCGCCAACCGTCGATCGAGGAGGCGGTGGTGATCGAGTCGCTGGACCAGCTGCGCGGCTACTGGCCTGCGTTTCAAACCGGGGTGAGCGCAGGCGCGGACGCGGTAATGATGGGGCCGGCCATTTTCACGGCCTGCGAACCACCCGCTGCGGCCTCTGTGTCGCCTGAGTTGATCGGTCTGCTGCGACATGAGCTGGGGTTCAAGGGGTTGGTCATGACCATCGATCTTGACCATCGCTCCACGATCGGCAACTCATCCCTCGGCGAGGTGACGGTGGCGGCGCTGAATGCCGGGGCGGATCTGTTGTTGCTTTCCGCGAAGGCGGTGCCCGAGATTCCGCAGATCGTTTGCGCGATTGTAGAGGCCGTAGCTGCGGGCACCTTGGCGCAGGAACGCCTGGATGCCGCTGCGCTGGCCGTCTCGGCATTGGCCAATCGCCTGGCAGGTTTTAGTTCGTGACTCCTGGAGCTCTCCATGAATACCCAGAAAAATATCTTGGTCTTGCATTCCACAGTCGCAAAACACTCGACGTTGGCGATGGATATCGACATTGCGACAACGGTTGGTTTCGATGCATTGGAGATCTATGGCGGCAAACTGGAAGCGTATTTAGCGACTGGTTATTCCGAGCTGGAGCTCAAAGCGTTGCTCAGGGATGTGCCCGTCACAGGGATCGGTTACCTGAGGGATATCGAACGCCAGGGGGCCGAGCGAGATGATCTGTTGAAGGAAGCGGAACGGCTTTTCCAGTTGGCCAACTGGGTCGGCGCCAAAGGCGTTCAAATACTCACCGGGCCTATCAATGTCCAGGCGGTGATCGATTACCAGCAGCACGGCAGGAGCGCTCACTACAGCGGCCTGTTGGGTTTGGGCGAGGCCGAACAATTTGCGTTGACTGCCAAGAATCTTGCAGTGCTGGCTGATCTGGCCAAGCAGTATGGCGTGCTTCTTTATCTCGAAGCGTTGTCCTGGACGCCACTGAATACGCTGGACCATCAACTGCGGCTGATTGATCTCACCGAACGCGACAACGTCAAAATGGTGATCGATTACTGGCATTGCTTTACCTCCGGCGTTAAGCCGCAAGATATCGCGCGTTTGAACAAAGACCTCATTTATGGCGTGCATGTATGCGACTCGCTGCCGTTCGAAGGGAGTATCCCCAACGAAGAGATACTGCGGGATGTGCCGACGGGCAGCGGCATATTGAATCTGCTTGAGTGGACGTCCGCAGTGAGGGCTACCGGTTACGAAGGATGGTGGAGCTGTGAGCTGTTCTGCAAAAAACAGCAGCAGCAAAACAGTTATGAGGTCGCGAAAGATTTGAAGACGCTTTTGACCCGACTCGTTGGGCTGTAATGCGCTGCTCATTCGAATCCAAAACTTCTCCTTTTCAATGTGCACCCTCTAAAAGGTCTTAAGTCGTCATGGTGGATTTCATCGTAATCGGAGGTGGTTCGACAGGCTGCACGGTGGCATCGCGACTCAGTGAAGATGCCTGTGCGTCCGTGGTTCTTTTCGAAGAAGGGCCACGCGACCGCAACCCCTACATTCATATTCCCGGGGCCTACTACAAAACCGCGCAAGGTCCGCTGCTCAAGCGGTACGCGTGGGAGCCAACCGAAGAGCAACGCCGTGTCGAAAAACCGACCATGGTCCAGGCCAGCGTGTTGGGAGGCGGGAGTTCGGTCAACGCGATGATTTACATACGCGGCGTCCCTGCCGATTACGACGGCTGGGCCGAGCAGGGGGCCGCAGGGTGGGCTTATGAAGACGTATTGCCGTATTTCAAAAAAGCCGAGGATAACGAACGCTTCTGTAACGACGTCCATGGTGTCGGCGGACCACTGGGTGTTTCCGACCCCATCAACATTCACCCGCTGACCAAAGTGTGGCTGCGCGCTTGCCAGCAATACGGGCTGCCGTACAACGAGGATTTCAACTCCGGAGAACCCGAGGGTTGCGGGCTTTATCAAATTACCGCCAAGAACGGTTTTCGAAGCAGTGCGGCAGTGGCCTATCTGGCACCTGCCAAGTCACGCAAAAACCTGCAGGTGAAGACCGGTTGTCGCGTCATCCGGATTCTGACCCAAGGTAACAAAGCCATTGGCGTTGAATACATCGAGAATGGCGAGCGCCGCACCCTGCACGCCGAAAAAGAGATCGTGTTATCGGCGGGCGCCATCAACTCGCCCCGATTATTGATGTTGTCAGGTATCGGTCCTGCCGCGCAGCTTGGCAAACATGGCATCAAAATCGTGAAGGATTTGCCCGGCGTGGGTCAGAACCTTCAGGACCATATCGAAGTGTCGCTCGTCTATGAACTGACAGGCCCCCACAGCTACGACAAGTACAAAAAGTGGCGTTGGAAAATGATGGCGGGCTTGCAGTATGCCCTGTTCAGGCAAGGCCCGGCGGCCTCCAACCTGATTGAAGGCGGCGCTTTCTGGTGGGCAGACAAAGCGGCAATCAACCCAGACATCCAATACTTCATGGTCGTCGGCGCGGGTATCGAAGAGGGGGTGGATTCTGTTCCAGGGGGCAATGGTTGCACCTTGAACCTGGGCCAGATCCGTCCCAGGTCCAGAGGGTATGTCGAACTGTTTTCAGCGGATCCGCTGGCGCCCCCACGCATCGTACCCAACTACTTCTCTGACCCTTATGACATTGAGAGCCTGGTTGATGGTTGCCTGGTGGGTGAAGAGATCATGTCCCAAGCCGCTTTCAAACCCTACCTTGCAAGGCGTCATGTTCCGGACGAGGCTGTGAGGTCTCGGGAAGCGATGAAGACATTCTGCCGCGAAGAGGCCCATGCAGCGCTGCATCCTTCCGGGACCTGCCGCATGGGGGTGGATGAACAATCCGTTGTCGCTCCAGATCTTAAGGTGCATGGCATCGAAGGGCTGCGGGTTGCGGATGCGTCAATCATGCCCACATTGATCTCAGGGAACCCTAATTCGGTGTGCATCATGATTGGCGAAAGAGCGGCCGACATGATCAGGAACGGCCAATAACTCGATATTCAATAGGACACTCTATCAAGACGCGGCCGTGACACGTGCAAACCTGTCATGGCCGCGCCTTTTTGGTTCATGCGTAGCTGCCGATCAACCACAACGTGCAACAAGCACTTAACGCCAACAGCAAAATCCCGCTGAACATTTTTGCGTTGAGTCCAGATGAAGGCGTCGTTTCAATGGGCTTGGCTTCAGAGTCAAAAGGCTTCAAGCGGAGTCTGGTTAGCTGGCCTGTCGCATAAAACACGCTGTGCATGGCATGTACCCCTTGTGAGTCGTTTCTGCTCAAGTAGAGGCGGACCAGTGCCTCTTTTGGGGTGGGAGCAATCTGCATGCCATTGTTGGAGCGTGCCCGTCGGAGTGGAGGCATCCGCTACGCTGATCGGAGCTGAGCTTCGATCACTGCTTATCGATGACCGACCAGACCTCGCGGATCCTGCCGTCCTCGATGTAGAAGACATTTTCGGCGAAGGAGATGGGTGTCCCATTTACAGCAAGGCCCAGGAATTCCCCAGCCGGCGTGCAATTAAAGACCAGGCGAGCCGCCAACTTAGGTGGGTCGATCACCAGCAATTCAATGGCGAAGCGTAAGTCGGAGATAGCCCGATAATCCGCTTCCAGCATGCTTCGATAGCCGTGCAACCCTAATGGTCTTGCGCTGAATTGGTCAAAGCCATCAAGTTGGGCAAGAGTGGTTACCTGATGTTGGTCGAGGCCAATGGCAATGTCTTGGTCGATCCCGCACTCAATCTCAAGCCAGCCATCTGTCCATGGCCCATCGCGCACAGCAACGAACCGAACAGGATGCTGAAGTACAGCACCCAGGCAATCATCGATTTTTCGCGGCTGGCCAGCTTCATCAGCAAAGCTCGTTGAGAAGGAACGGTTTATCGGCGATCGGATTTTACATTTTTTGATCCGTCAGTGAGCTTTAAACAGTTCGACATACAGGCAACCGCCTGGCTGTCCGGTCTGTCGTCGGTATAAAAACCGTCTCGATTCGGCATCTTTACATCCGCCAAGGTCGATGCATCCACGGTCGCGTTGGCGTCCAGCAGCTTGTTCATGTGCAGGATGTAGCCGGTCACCGCATAGACTTGTTCGTTGGACAATGACTGTGGCGCCTGGAAGGGCATGGCTCTGCGGATGTAGTCGAAAAGCGTCGTTGCATAGGGCCAATAGCTGCCGACTGTCTTGAGCGGTTTGTCAGTAGTCAGGGTTCCTTCGCCGCCCGCCAACGCAGGACCGACGCCGCCCTCGAGTTTCACCCCATGACAGCTGACGCAACTGTTCATGTAGACCTTTTCCCCGTCCGCCACCGTTGCGCGCCCGGG
>NZ_JBHFJB010000022.1:89977-109161 GCF_057334555.1 Pseudomonas sp. AGC41 | reverse complement strand
GGCAAAGCCTTGCCGTCGGGCGCCACGTCGATGTTCCAACTGGCGATCTGCGCTTCGGTAGCCTTGGTGCCCAAACCGTATTGGGATTGTGCCGAGGCATGAGTCAGCGCACAGGCGCACAGCAAACCTATGAGTAACGAACCACCTTTAAGCCCGTCCATTGGTCACCTCCCCACTGCTGGACACGCGCCACGGTTGCACCGAGTTGTTGTGGTAGAAAGAGACCTTGCCGCGTTCATCAATCAGCTGTTCCAGCATCGGCTGAACATATCCGGTCTCGTCGATGGCGCGGCTCATGATCATCAACTCTTGGCCGTTCCATTCGAAAGGTGCCCTGAAGGCGGTCAGCGCCTTGGTCAGAATGGGCTCCTGTAACCTGGCTTGCGTCCAGGTATTGCCGCCATCGACGGAGACATCGACACGGGTGATTTTGCCGTGGCCGCTCCAGGCGATGCCACGCATTTCATGCAGTCCCTTGCGCGTCAGTTTCTGGGTGCCGGAAGGGTAGGTCACCAGCGATTTGCACTCCATGACGAAGGAAAACTTCCGAGCTTTGCCGTCCGCCATCAAGTCGGTGTATTTGGCGGTTTCTTCCCGGCTGTAGGCGGGCGCATCGGTGACATGAAGTCGGCGCAGCCATTTGATGTGGGTGTTGCCCTCGTAGCCGGGGACAAACAGCCGCAGCGGGTAGCCCTGTTCCGGCCTTAGACGCTCGCCGTTCTGGCTGTAAACAACCATCACATCGTCCAGGCATTTCTCGATGGGAATGCTGCGTGTCATTGCCGCGCCGTCCGCACCTTCGGCAATGATCCACTTGGCTTGCGGTTTGAGCCCGGCTTCATCCAGCAGGGTCTTCAGGGTAACGCCAGTCCACTCAGCACAACTCACCAGGCCACTGACTTCGGCGGCGGTTTTGCCCCACGGAGGTAGAAACGATGGGTTGCCCGAACACTCCATGAAGTGCACGCGTGACACGGCGGGGAACTGGCGTATCTCGTCCACGGTAAAGATCAAGGCGTTTTCGGTGAGGCCGTGAATTACCAACCGATGTTGTGCCGGATCGATTTGTGGGACGCCCGCGTGATGACGCTCATAGAACAGGCCGTTCGGGGTAATGATGCCGTCCAGCTCCTGAAGTGGCGAGGTGCTGTAGGCGGACATCGTGTCCTTCAGGCCGGGATACAGATTCCTGACGGCTTTGGTTTCGAACGTTGAAGGTTTGCCATAAGGGCTTGCCGTCGGGGCGCCAAGACTGCGGGTCCATTGCGGAACTTCAAGAGGCTGGCTCGGATCAATCGGGGCGATGTTGGTCGTCTCTGCGTTGACCAGATCGCTATTACCCAGCGCATAGGCAGCAGTACCGATAACGGCCCCGCTTTTAATCAAGAAATCCCGGCGAGCCAAAGCTGTTTGAGACGTGTCTTGCTGGGCGGGGACCATGGATTTTTTTGTCATTGTTGTTCCCTCTGGTTCTTTGTCGGGATGGACCCAACGGCGAGTCTATAGACCGATCGGTCGGTCTGTAGGTAAGCCTAGAACGAAAAACGCGCGTGGTCCAGTTGCAAGGACGACCATCGGTGATGGCACGTGAATGAGGGGAGCGAGGAAAGCGGCGCACTTGAAGCGCCGCTGATGACAGTCAAGCCGGGCGCGGCTCAACCTTCAGTCCGGGCAGGAGGGTGTCGCAAAAGAACGTCGCGATGGATTCCGGAGAGCGCGGGCCACCGGGCTTGATCCACAAGTAGCTGTAGTGGTGGATACCAAGAATAGCCTTCACGGCTAACGAGTCAGATGTGCGGAAGGTCCCCTCGCTCACGCCAGCCTTGAGGATATTCGACCAGAGCTTTTCATACTGCCGGTGCAGGTCGAGCAATTCAGTCTGGCGCTCGCCAATGACCGAATACACTTCTCGAAAACACACCGTCATTTCGGCCAGGTGGGTGACAATCGTGCGCATCACGATGGCCGAGAATTGGCGAAATTTATCTTCTGCAGGCTGGTCGCTCTCGCACAGGGGCGTACCCTCTGCGATGAGCACCCGCAAATACCGGCTGGTGATTTCGAACAGCAATTCTTCCTTGCTGCCGATGTGGTAATACAGCGCGCCTCGAGCCAGGCCAGTGGCTTTTTCCAACTCAGCCATGCCGGTCGCGTGAAACCCGCGCGTCGAGAACAGCTGCGCAGCGATCTTCAGTATCCGCTCCTTAGTGCTTGTTTCAGCAGGTTCGGCAGCGACGACGGCGTTCTTTTTTCCCATGGGTTAATTCCAACCGGTTGAGCGCCAATCATACCCATGCGTGCGCGCTGAAGGATACAGACGGGCGAAGCTCATCCCATGGTTGCAGGAAGATAGTTGTATTGACCGATCGGTACAGAGGCGTTTAACGTGTTTTTAAGGGCGCGGTGGCGTCGAGCGTTCTGAGAGCCTGCCTGGGCATTGGGATCGACCATGACAATAAGCAACTCCGTAACGAAGGCGTCCAGCTCGTCAGCTTCGGCAAGATTGATCGCGATGATCTGTTTCGCCATGCTCGCCTTTGCCGCGAACTCGCTGCTGTGCCGCCTGGCGCTTAAGCACACCAACATCGATGCCGCGAGTTTCAGCGTGGTCCGGCTGGCCAGCGGGGCCTTGGTGTTATGGCTGATATGTGCCTTGAGACGGTCCTCCAGCACGATCAAAGGCAGTTGGAAGGGCGCCGCAGCCTTGTTCGTTTACGTCTTTGCTTTTTCTTTCGCGTACCGTCATTTGGAGACCGGGACGGGGGCGCTGCTGTTGTTTGGCGCGGTTCAACTGAGCATGGTTCTGTACGGCGTGTTCAAAGGCGAGCGGATGCACACGTTGGCAGTCGTTGGGTTTGTGCTGGCGATTGTTGGCTTGGTTAGCCTGCTGCTTCCAGGTGCCGCAACGCCTGACCCCGTTAGCGCACTCACGATGCTGTTATCGGGGGTGGCATGGGGGATCTACTCACTGCTTGGCAAAACTGTCGCCGATCCGCTGGCCACCACAACCGGCAACTTCTTGCGCTCGATTCCCCTGGTCTTGATGGCAAGCTTGCCGTTTCTCTCTGCGCTGCGTTGGGATCCGCAGGGGATACTTTATGCGGTGCTTTCCGGTGCGCTGGCGTCAGGCGTCGGCTACGCGGTCTGGTACGTCGCGGTGCGTCATCTGGCAGCGTTTCAAGCCGCGACGGTGCAGCTGAGCGTGCCCATTCTGGCTGCGCTGGCGGGCATCGTTTTTCTGGGGGAAAGCCTGAGCGTAAGGATGGTGTTGGCATCCATTGCTGTACTGGGGGGCGTTGCGTTGGTGCTGGGTGGCAAGCATGGCAGAGCCACAGGCAGCTAGAGGCTCCGCTCGCTCAATCATGTCCGCCTGGGCGTGCCTGAGTTTGTTCGCTCAACCACTCAAGGACTAGACTGGTGCCGCCCAGTCATAAGGCCCGTCAACCCATGCTCCTCGTCCCGTCAGATACCGCCGAACAGACAAAGCTACCTTGATGAGCCAGCCGTCTGGAGTCCGCTTCTACCTTTCTGATACTTCAGCGCGTTGCGAGCAGGTCAGGCAAGAAAAGCGTCAAGGCGGTGGAGCGTCATAGCCGGGCTGGCGTAGGATGGCGCCTGCGTTTCACTCCCTGACTTTCCCTGGATAAGGTTCGAAATCATGCGGCGTATGATCTTGCTGATCGGTGTTCTACTGAGCTTTAACGTGTTGGCGCAGGATTCAGCTCAATCAAAAGATCTGAATCAACCCAAATTTTTAAACCAACCCGTAATGAAGTGGACCCTGCTGGATCAGAACGATAAGGCATATACCTTGAACGACAGTGCTCAGGTGCTGCTGATAGCGCGCAGTATGTCCGCAGCAGAGTTGCTGGATGCGGCGATGGAAGGTCAACCGGAGGGCTACCTGGAAGCGCGCCACATTGTGTACGTGGCGGATATCGAGAAGATGCCTTCACTGGTCAAGATAGTGGCAGTACCGGCCATGCGTTCGGCCAAATACAGAATCATGCTGGACCAGGACGGCAGGGTTGCCAGCCGCTATGGCGGCGACCGGGATACCGTTCAGTGGCTTGCCTTGAACAATGGCGCGGTCGTCAGTGAGCAGCGTTTTGCAGACGCCGAAAAATTGAAACAAGCAATTGCCGAGCGGGCCAGGTAAGCCCTACGGTCTTGCGCTACGTTGTCGCAGCGCTTTTTCGAAGATCATCCGCATATACCCGATGATCATTGGAGAAGGGCCGTAGACTTCCCGCAAATGGCTTTCGGCGTTGACGAGGTGAGCCTTAAGCTGTTCGCGGACTTTCTGCTCGCCGTAAAGCGCAACGAACGTCGACTTGCCCTCGTCCTTGCCTTGGTCCTTGTCGCTGTCCGGGCAATGATCCCTGAGATCGTCATACATCTGGAACGCCTGACCTAGCTCCATGGCGAAGTTCTGCAGGATCGGGCGTGTGCTGGCTTTTGCATCACTGATCAGCCAGGCCATGTCCATGATCGCGCTAAACAGTACCCCGGTCTTCAGGTTGTTGGTCAGCGCAATTTCCTCGGGGCCCCGGTTTTGCTGGCCTTCACGTAAATCCTTGAACTGGCCCTTGACCAGCCCCTGCATGCCTACGGTGTTGGCCATGACCTCCACCAGTTGCATGCGGATCGCCGGGGTCAGATCGCTAATCCCGGCAACAATCCCGAATGCGCGGCTGAGCAGGGCAACGGCGGCAAGAATCGCCACGTCTTCGCCAAACTTCAAATGCACGGTCGGCCGCCCACGGCGCAATCGCGCGTTATCCATGCATGGCATGTCGTCCAGCACCAGTGACGCTGCGTGGATCAATTCCACGGCGCAGCCCAGGTCCAGTGCCTGATCGCCACCGTGTCCCAGGCCTTGCGCAGCGAGTATCAACAGAATCGGCCGCATGCGCTTGCCGGGCGCCAGCGTGGAGTCACGCATGGCAAGCGCGACCAGATCCCGCTCGTCGCTGCTGCTGGGCAGCAATTGGTCCAGACGCTGTTCAATAGCCGCGCGCACATCTTTCAGGCGTTCGGTAAACCCAAATTCGACGGTTGCGTCAGGCTCGATTGCCATCGGTCTTGACCTTTGCTTAAGGGGATCAATAAAGGGTGATCAGCTTGCTGGCTGCCCACGTGATGCGTCTTAAACTCTGAACGACTTTGAATAACCAGTGCCTCAGTTATAGTCATTATTGTACGTAACTTGTACTAGCATCCTAATCTTGTACAACCTGGCTCAACACAATGACCACGCGCGCCGCAAAATGATTCAACCGAATTGGAGCTTCCATGACTGAGCACCCCCTGAGTCGGAGAAAGGATGATCATCTTAATATCGTGCTGGACGGCCGTGGCGTGCGCCATAACCCACGACAGGGTGGCGGCAGCGGGCTGGATGCCTTTCAGTTCGAGCACTGTGCGTTGCCAGAGCTGGACCTGGACGGCATTGACCTCACCAGCGGGCTGGTTGGGATCCCCCTCAGAGCGCCCTTGCTGATCAGCTCCATGACCGGTGGGGCGCAGCGTTCTGCAGCGATCAACCACCATCTGGCCGAGGCCGCCCAAGAGCTTGGTATCGCCATGGGCGTAGGTTCGCAGCGCGTCGGGCTGCGCAGCGGCAACGATCAGGGCTTGACCCGTGAATTGCGGCGGCTGGCTCCCGACATCCCGTTGCTGGGCAATATCGGCGCAGCACAGCTCCTGGAAAGAGATGGCCAGGAACTGGCGCGCCGCGCCGTGGAGACCTTGCAGGCGAACGCTTTGATCATCCATCTGAACCCGTTGCAGGAAGCCGTTCAGGCCGAAGGTGATCGGGATTGGCGAGGTGTGCTGGATGCCATCGGATTGACCGTGCAAAGTGTCGGCGTGCCGGTGATCGTCAAGGAAGTCGGGGCGGGCATATCGGCCTCGGTGGCGGTGGCCCTGGCGGACGTCGGGGTCCGCGTGATCGACGTGGCGGGCACCGGCGGCACCAGTTGGGCGGCGGTGGAAGCTGAGCGCGCCAGCAGCCCCGCCGATAAAGAGGTGGCGATGGCTTTTGCCGATTGGGGCATATCGACGTCCACCAGCCTGGTCAGCGTACGTGAGGCGTTGCCCGGCATCACGCTGATTGCATCCGGCGGCATTCGTAATGGCGTGGATGTAGCCAAGGCGCTGTGTCTGGGGGCTGACCTGGTGGGGCAGGCGGCGGGAGTGCTGCGCAATGCAACGGTATCGACAGCGTCGGTCATCGAGCATTTCAACATCGTCATAAAACAGTTGCGCATTGCCTGTTTCTGCACAGGCTCGGCAGATCTGGCGGCATTGCGTCAAGCCAGATTACTGTCGTCGGTTCATCGCTCATGAGCCATTTCGGCGTGGTGGCCCCGGCGTTCTATAGCCACTTCCAGGCTTTTCAGGCGCTGGCGGTAGAACTGTTGAATCGTGGGCATCAGGTCACCTTCTTCCAGCAGCCCGACGCTCGCCGTTGGCTAGGTGATCCGCGTATCGGTTTTCACGCGACGGCTGCTAGCAGCCATCCGCCGGGCAGCCTGGACGCTTCGTTGCAGCGCGCGGCCAGCTCGAATAACCCGCTGACCTTGCGGCGGGTCATTGCCGATATGTGTGTAACCACAGACATGCTGTGTAAGGAATTACCCGCAGCGCTGGCTTACAGACAGGTCGATGCGCTGCTCTGCGATCAGATGGAAGCTGCCGGTGGGCTGGTCGCCGAGGCCTTGGGCCTGCCTTATGTCTCGGTGGCTTGCGCGTTGCCGGTCAACCGCGAGCCTGGCTTGCCGCTGCCGGTGATGCCGTTTGCCTACGGCAGCGACGAACGTAGCCTGCGCATGTACGCCGGTAGCCAGCAGGTTTACGATTGGCTGATGCGGCCCCTGAGAGACGCGTTGCGAGGTGCATGTCGACGGCTTGCCATCGAGCCTCGTGATGCGCTGCATGAGTGTCTTTCACCGCTGGCCCACATCAGTCAGACCCTTGCAGGATTTGATTTTCCTCGTACTCAGCAGCCCGCGCATTTCCATGCCGTCGGACCGTTGCGCCTGCCTTTTTCGAGTACCGGGCAACCCTCGCCAGGCGGCGAAGCCCTCGAGTGGCAGATTGATAAAAATCGACCCTTCGTCTTTGCCAGCCTGGGCACCTTGCAGGGCGGGCGCCTGGGTATGTTCCGGCGGATTGCGAAGGCCTGCCGCCGCCTGGACGCGCAACTGTTGGTCGCCCATTGCGGCGGGCTCGATTCGGCCCAGGAACGCATGCTTCTCGAGGCTGGCGCGACCTGGGTCACTGCGTTCGCCGCCCAGCAAGCGGTGCTTGAACACGCCGACGTAGTCGTGACCCATGGAGGTCTCAACACCGTGATGGATGCCATTGCCACCACTACGCCGATGCTCGTCATGCCCATCGGTTTTGACCAGCCGGGGGTGGCGGCGCGTGTCAGCTACCGAGGCCTGGGCCTGAAGCTGAACCGCTGGGCGAGTGCCGCCACCATTGCCGATGGGCTGGCCCGGCTGCTTATTCTTCGACGAGAACCCTTGCAACGGATGGCGGCTGAGTTGCAGCACGCCGGTGGCACCCGCAAAGCGGCGGACATCATTGAGGGGGCGGTGCGCAGCGGTGAACCTGTGCTGACCCAGGCGGTGGCATGATCTACGATCTGATCCTCGCCGGCGGTGGGCTGGCCAATGGGTTGATCGCCTGGCGGCTCAAGCAGTTGCGCCCTGAGTTACAGCTGCTCTGCGTTGAGGAGCAAGCCCGGATTGGAGGTAACCATACCTGGTCCTTTCACGACTCGGACTTGACGCCAGAGCAGCGTCAATGGATCAGGCCCTTGGTGGTGCAAACCTGGCCTGCCTACGATGTGCATTTCCCGGGACGTTCGCGCCGGCTGAACAGCGGTTACGCCAGCATCACCTCCGAACGCTTTGCCCAAGTGATCGAACCCGCGCTCAGTGATGGGGGGCGGGCAGGGTTGCGTGTGGCACAGCGGATCGAGCAGGTCACCCCGACTTCGCTGTTGCTGGCGGGCGGCGAGGCGTTGCAGGCCAAGGCCGTCATCGACGGGCGGGGCGTTCAGCACAGCGAACACCTGGTGCTGGGCCAACAGGCGTTTCTGGGTCAGTTGCTGCAGCTCCAGGCCCCTCACGGGCTGGACGCGCCGATCATCATGGACGCCCGGATGGCTCAAGGGCAGGGCTATCGTTTCGTCTACGTCTTGCCGTTTTCAGCCGACACGGTGCTGGTGGAGGACACGCACTACGTTGAGCGCCAGAGCTTTTCTTCTGGGCAGCTGCGCGAGCATATTCGTGATTATGTGCAGGATCGCGGGTGGACCGTTGCTCGCTGCCTGCGCGAAGAGCAAGGCGTATTGCCGATCACCCTGGCAGGCGACTTTTCCGGCTTCTGGCGCGAGGCGCCCGGCCAGCCGCGTTCCGGTTTGCGGGCAGGTTTGTGCCATTGCACAACAGGTTATTCGTTGCCCCAGGCGGTTCAACTGGCGGACTGGGTCGTCCGCCAAGAGAACCTGCAAGCGGACGCCTTATACCTTGGTATTCGCGCATTCGCTGAACAGGCGTGGCGGCGCCAAGGGTTTTACCGTTTGCTTAATCGCATGCTGTTCCTGGCAGGCAAACCCCAGGACCGCTGGCGGGTGATGCAGCGTTTTTACGGGCTGCCCGAGGGACTGATCAAGCGTTTCTATGCCGGCGAAAGCACGCTGCAAGACAAGCTCCGGGTGCTGATCGGCAAGCCGCCTGTTCCCATCAATGAGGCCATGTACGCGGCGCTTCGCTGCCTGCCTCGGCATTACAAGGATCAAGCATGACCCAGGGAAAAAGTGCGATTGTGATCGGCGCCGGTTTTGGTGGCCTGGCACTGGCAATCCGGCTGCAGGCGGCGGGCGTGCAGACCACCTTGCTGGAAAAACGCGACAAGCCCGGCGGCCGCGCCTATGTGTATCACGACGAGGGATTTACTTTCGATGCCGGGCCGACAGTGATTACCGACCCTACGGCCATCGAAGAATTGTTCGCAGCGGCAGGCAGAACCATGCGGGACTACGTCGAGATGCTGCCGGTCTCGCCGTTCTATCGTTTGTGCTGGGAGGACGGTACGCAGTTTGACTATGCCAACGATCAGGCCGGGCTGGACCGTCAGATCAGCAAGCTCAATCCCAAGGATGTAGAGGGCTACCAGCGGTTTCTGGCGTACTCAAGGGCGGTTTTTCGCGAGGGTTATCTCAAGTTGGGCGCCGTGCCGTTCCTGTCGTTTCGGGACATGATCAAGGCCGGGCCGCAGCTGGCTCGGCTGCAGGCATGGCGCAGTGTCTACTCGATGGTTTCTGAGTTTATCGAAGACGAAAAGCTGCGCCAGGCGTTTTCGTTTCACTCCCTGCTGGTGGGCGGCAACCCGTTTGCCACCTCATCGATCTACACGTTGATCCATGCGCTGGAACGCGAATGGGGCGTGTGGTTTCCCAAGGGGGGGACGGGGGCGCTGGTGCATGGGCTGGTCAGGCTTTTCGAAGACATCGGCGGGCGTGTGGAGCTCAATGCCGATGTCGCCAGCATCGAGGTGCAAGCGGGCAAAGCCAGCGGCGTGCGCTTGAAGAACGGTCGCCTGCTGCAAGCGGACTGCGTCGCTTCCAATGCTGACGTGGTGCATACCTATGAGCAACTGCTGGGCGGCCATGCCCGTGGCATCAAGGAAAGCGCGCGCCTCAAAGGCAAGCGCTTCAGCAACTCCCTGTTCGTCATCCATTTCGGCCTCAAGCGGCCGCAACCCCAGCTCCAGCATCACACGGTCTGCTTCGGGCCGCGCTACCGGGCGTTGATTCACGAGATCTTCAATGGCGCTGAGCTGGCTGAGGATTTCTCGCTCTACCTGCACGCTCCCTGCGTCACGGACCCCAGTCTGGCCCCGGCGGGTTGCTCCAGCCACTACGTGCTCTCGCCGGTTCCGCATCTGGGTAACGCGCCCATCGACTGGGAGGTGGAAGGCCCACGCTACCGGGATCGGATTTTCGCGTATCTGGAAAAATACTACATGCCCGGCTTGCGGGACGATCTGGTGACCAGCCGGATTTTCAACCCGAATGATTTTCACCGTGAGTTAAACGCGCATTTGGGGTCGGCGTTTTCACTTGAACCGGTGCTGCAGCAGAGTGCCTGGTTCCGGCCTCATAACCGCGACGCGAGCCTTGGCAATGTCTACCTGGTAGGCGCGGGCACTCATCCCGGTGCGGGCGTGCCCGGTGTCATCGGCTCAGCGAAGGCCACGGCAGGTTTGATGCTGGAGGATCTGCGCTGATGAATCGCGATGCAGATCAGGACTTGCTGGAGCACGCCGAACACAGCATTGCCGTGGGCTCGAAGAGCTTTGCCGCAGCCTCGCGTTTGTTCGACCCGTCGACCCGGGCTAGCGCCGTGATGCTTTATGCGTGGTGTCGGCATTGCGATGACGTGATAGACGGCCAGGAGGCGGGGCATTCGGCGACCGTGTTGAGCCAGTTTGACATTGACCGGCGCCTTGCCGACCTTACCGCCCAGACTCGAGCAGTCTACGAAGGGCTGCCTGCGCAGCACCCAGCCTTCGCAGCGTTCAGAGAGGTGGTGGTCAAACATCGTATTCAGGAGCGCTATGCCCTGGAGCATCTGGCGGGCTTTGCGATGGATGTGCATCAGCGCCGCTATCAGAGCGTCAACGACACCTTGGACTATTGCTATCACGTGGCCGGGGTCGTCGGGCTGATGATGGCTCAGGTCATGGGTGTCAGCGACCGAAAGACATTGGACCGGGCCTGCGACCTGGGCATGGCGTTTCAATTGACCAACATTGCCCGCGATATCGTCGAAGACGCTGCCGTCGGCCGCTGCTATCTGCCATGCGACTGGCTGGATGAGCTTTCGATCCCCGAAGCGTCACTCGCCGACGTTCAGTATCGGCCCGGTCTGGCGATTCTCGCGCAACGGCTGGTGCAGATGGCCGAGCCTTTTTACGCCAGTGCCGAGGCGGGATCAAGCGCACTGCCGTGGCGTTCTGCGTGGGCGGTGGCGACTGCGACGGGTGTCTATCGGCAGATTGGCATCAAGGTCGTCAGGCGGGGCGAGCATGCCTGGGACACGCGGGTGTCGACCTCAAAGGTCGACAAATTGCGGCTGGTGCTCAGCGGCCTATACCGCGCCGTTACTGCTCGCGGGCGTCATTGGCCCGAGCGTTTGCCGAGCCTGTGGCAACGTCCGGATCATTCTTGTGAAGAGGCCCACCATGCAGATCGCGCAACTGAGCCCGAAGCGCAGCGGTAGTCGGGGCATAGAGAAAGCCGAATGAGACACAGCGGTCCTTGCCCGACACCGCATGGTGCATCAAGTGCGCTTGATACAGACGCTTGAGATAACCGGTGCGAGGGATATATTTCAACGGCCAGCGTTTGTGGACTAGCCCATCATGGGCCAGAAAGTACAAGAAACCGTAAGCCGTCATCCCGGCCCCTATCCATTCCAGTGGGTGGATGCCCTGTGTGCCAAGCGCGATCAGCACGATGGCGAACAGCGCGAACACGATCGCGTACAGGTCGTTTTTCTCGAACCAGCCGGTGCGGGGTTCATGATGGGAGCGGTGCCAGCCCCAGCCCCAGCCGTGCATCACATATTTGTGCGCAAGAAATGCAAAACCCTCCATACCGATAAGGGTCGCGAAAAATACCAGTGCGTTTGTCATCAGGCGGTTCATCCGAGCAAAGACACAGCATCGGACTGCGCCGAGGCGGTGAACGTTCTAACATCTGACAGCGCGATGCTGGCCCCCGGTAAAGGGAGTTTTAGCTTGATATCATCAAGCCGGACGTGGCTCAACCTTCAGTTCGGGCAGGAGGGTGTCGCAGAAAAACGTCGGTTTCAAGGTCTTTTCTCTCCGTCATACTTTCTGCCAGCGTAGCTATGCGGTACGTCCATAAGGCGCAAACGTCGCAAGGCACTTGCCAATGCCCTGACGTTAACGTAAACATGGCAACCAGGCGCTGAACTCAAAAGGGCGCAGGGCGGACCGATCCGGAGCGCTTGATGATGCTGATAAAAACAACTCATCCCCAACCTCATCGTGAAGCTCGACTGGCTCGAGAAAAACTGCACCTCGAAGGCACTGTTCCCGATGGCGTGTTGCGCGCGGAAATCGACGCGTCTTGGCGGCGTAGTCTCAGTCATGGGGTGCATTTCAACGCCAAGCAAGAACTGGCGCTCGAGTCGAACGCAAGCCTTGAAGTGTTGCTGGAGAGCCACCGGTTGCTGATCGATGCGGCGATGCCAGCCATCGATTATCTGGCTGAGCGCCAGGGCAAGGAAGGGCTCATCATCCTCGCCAATTCCGACGCCACGATCCTTGCCGCCGAAGGCAGCTGCGACCGTTTCAAGGGCGGCGACCTGCAAGACATTACGCTGGGCGCTTGCTGGAGCGAAGCGGCGCGTGGCACCAACGCGCTGGGAACCGCATTGGTGGAAGCCCGCCCGACGATGATTGATTGCGGTGAACATTATCTTGACCGTCTTACCGATTTCTCCTGCACCTCGGTGCCGATCTATTGTCCGCAGGGCGACATCCTTGGTGTCCTTGACCTGACCCGCGAAGGCCCGCTCGGCCGTATCCACGACAGCACCGCATTGCTGACCATGGCCGTCAGTCAGATCGAAAGTCGTGTGTTCAACGCTTGTTACCCGGACCAGATCGTTCTCGCCTTCCACAGTCGTCGGCAATACCTGGAATCCGCTTGGCAGGGCTTGCTCGCGGTGAGTCTTGGCGGGCAGATTCTTGCGGTCAGCGCCCAGGCTTGTCAGCTGCTCAACGCAGAGCGTTCGGCGCTGGTTGGTCGACCCTGTGAAGAGTTTCTGGGGCTTGACGGCCTGCAGCTGTTATCGCGCCTGCATCAGGGCAGCATCGGCAGTTTGCAGACTGCCAAAGGTGAATTTTTCTACAGGACCCTGCGAGCGCCGCAGCGCTCGATCAGCGTCAGCACCCCAACGCGAACGCCAACCAGGACCGCTAAACCGAAACCCGATCTCGACTCCCTGGCCGGCAACAATTCCCGTTACGCTCGTGCGCTGCGGATGGCCCGCCAAGGTCTCGCCAATGAATTGCCGGTGTTACTGCTGGGCGAAACGGGTACCGGCAAAGAAGTCGTTGCTCGAGCGCTGCACATGGCTGGAGCGCGCTGCGACAAACCTTTCGTTGCGGTGAACTGTGCGGCAATCCCAGAAGGCCTGATCGAGTCGGAGCTGTTTGGCTATCGCGAAGGTGCCTTCACCGGCTCGCGCCGGGGCGGCATGGTCGGGCGTCTGCAACAGGCCCATGGCGGCACGTTGTTTCTCGACGAAATCGGCGACATGCCGCTGGCCATGCAGGCCCGTTTACTCAGGGTATTGCAGGACCGCAAGGTCGCGCCGCTGGGCGCTGGAGAAGAGCAAGACATCGATATTGCACTGATCTGCGCCACGCATCGCGACCTCAAGCGTCTGGTGGAAGACAAACACTTTCGCGAGGATCTGTTCTACCGGGTCAACGGCATCAGTGTGATGCTCCCGGCCCTGCGCGAGCGTGACGATCTCGGTGAGCTGGTCGATCGTCTGCTGGCCAAACTCGATGCGCCGATAGTGGTCCTGCATGACGATTTGATCCGCTTGCTGGGCAGCTATCACTGGCCGGGCAACATCCGCCAGCTGGAAATGGTTTTGCGCACCGCGTTGGCCATGCGTGAGCCGGGGGAAACCGTGCTCACCCTCGACCATTTGCCCGACAGCATGCTCGATGAACTGACCGCCGGCGAACGCCCTCAGAGCGGCAGCATCCGAGAAAACGAACTGGAGCTGATTCGTCAGTCCATGGACACTCACCTAGGTAACGTCTCGGCCGCCGCCAACGCGCTGGGCATCAGCCGCGCGACGCTGTATCGCAAGCTTAAACAGCTGCGCTCGTGATGTTGCGTCTGATCGTTCGGCTGATCGACGGCCAGAACCCTGCGGCCCAGCAAGCGGCATTGCTCTGGCTCTACAGCTTCGTGCGCCCGCACCGGTTGGCGATTGCCGGGCTGCTTGGGCTGTCGGTCTGCGCCTCGTCGCTGGTACTGGTGCAGCCTTGGCTGACCAAGCTGTTGATCGACGATGGCCTGTTGGCGCGCGACTACGCAATGCTGGTGCTGATCGCCGGGTTGATGATTGTCGCCGGGTTGTTGGGCACGGTACTGTCAGGTGTTAATCGATATCTGCACACGCGGTTGTCCGGACGGATCCTGTTTGCCCTGCGCGATGACCTCTATCGGCATTTGCAGACACTCTCGCCGGGCTTCTACGGCCAGCGGCGGATCGGCGATCTGATGTCGCGCCTCGATGGCGATGTCGCGGAGATCCAGCGTTTTGCCGTGGATTCGCTGTTCTCCGCAGTGTCGAGCGTGATCGGTCTGGTGGTTGCCGTGGCGATGTTGGTGACCTTGTCCTGGAAACTTTCGTTGCTGGTCTTGGTGCTGATTCCACTCGATGTGCTTTGGCTACGCTGGATGCGGCGCAAGGTCGAGCGCGATGTGCGGCAGCTGCGCGAGCGATCGGCGGACATGTCCTCGTTCATGGTCGAAACCTTGCCGGTGATGAAATTCATTCAGTCCGCTGGCCAGCAACAGCGCGAAGCAAGACGGCTGGAGGCGTTGGGCCAAGGGTATATGAGTCAGCTCCTGCGCCTGCAAGTCACCGAGTTTTTCACCCAGGCGGTGCCCGGTACTCTGACGTCGTTATCGCGGGCCTGTGCGTTTTTGATCGGCGGTTACTGGGTGGTGCAAGGGACTTGGCAGCTGGGCGCATTGATCGCGTTTTCGACTTATCTGGGCATGGCGGTGGGCCCGGTTCAGAGCCTGCTCGGCCTTTATGTCGCGATTCAGCGGATGACCGTGAGCCTCGGGCGCGTGATGGAACTGCGCGGTGAAGAGCCGACCGTACTCAGCCCGGTTATACCGAAGCCGATGCCGGCTTCGGGCGAACTGCGTTTCGACAACCTGTACTTCAGCCATCCCGGTCGCCCGGTCACCTTGCGCGGCATTGAAGCGCGAATTCCTTATGGTTTGAAAGTCGCCCTGAGCGGCGGCTCCGGTGTCGGTAAATCGACCCTGATCGATCTGCTGCATCGGCACCACGATCCGCAGTCCGGTCGGGTCTTGCTGGGGGAGGTCGATCTGCGGGAGCTGGACCTGTTCCAATTGCGTCGGCGGATTGCCGTGGTCAGCCAGGACATCGTGCTGTTTCGCGGCAGCCTCGCCGACAATCTTGGCTATGCCGTGCCGGACGCCAGCCGCCAAGCCATTGCCGAAGTGGCGCGACTGGCGCAGCTCGACAGTCTGATCGAGTCCCTGCCTGAAGGTCTCGACAGCCCTTTGGGCGAGCGTGGCCAGCAATTGTCCGGTGGACAGAGACAACGGATCGCCATTGCCCGGGCGCTGTTGCAGGACCCGTTGATTCTGGTGCTGGACGAAGCCACCTCGGCGGTCGACGAAGCCACCGAGCGTGAAGTGATAGAGGCCATCGACCGGTTGTTCGCCGGGCGTACGCGGATTCTGATCAGCCATCGACCCTCGACCCTGGCCGATGCCAATCTGCGCTTTGAACTGCTGGATGGCGTACTTACATCAGACGCGGTGCAACATGAAGCCTGAACTGCGAATTGGTGTGGTGGACAGCGGTCATTCGCCAGTGCAACGGGTCCGGGTGATTGCCGGCAGAAGGTTCTCGCTGCTGGAGGATGATCTTGCCGAAAGCGATTTACGTGATGATCCGCTGGGCCATGGCGGCGCGGTGATCGAGGCGATCCGCCGGCGTGCACCGACGGCGGTTTTCTGCGTCGCCCAGGTGTTCGACCAGCGTGGCGTCACCAGCGCCTTGCAGATCGCCACGGCCATCGATTGGCTGGTGGCGCAGGACGTGCGGTTGATCAATCTGAGCCTCGGTTTGCGGCGGGATCGAAGCCTGCTGCGTGAAGCCTGTGCGGCGGCGATCGCCCGGGGTATTTTGCTGTGTGCGTCCAGCCCGGCCCAGGGCGAGGGGGTGTTTCCAGCGAACTATCCGCAGGTATTGCGGGCGACCGGCGATGCGCGTTGCACCGAGCAGCAATGGTCGTGGCTCAACAGCGTCCAGGCAGATTTTGCCGCGTGTGTTCACGGTACCTACCCGGGGCAGTCGGGTGCGAGCCTCGGCTGTGCGGCATTGAGCGGGCACATTGCGAGTTTCCTCATCGAAAATCCCGAGGCGAGCAACGAACACGTTGTCGAGTGGCTGCAAAAAAACGCCCGTTATCATGGCCCTGAACGGCGCGTCGGCCCATGAAGCCGATTGTGATTCTTGGCGCGGGGCCTGCGGGGGCGGCGGTCGCCCTGGGGCTGCGGCGGCTTGGATACCCCGTCACGCTGGTCAGTGAGTGGCGGCGCTTTGCGGCGTTCGAAGGGGTGTCTACGCGGGTGCTGGAGGCACTGCGCGCTGTGGGGCTGCATCAAGCGTTGCAGGATGCGGCGCAGCCTTCCCAGCGGCAGGTGTCCTGGAATGGTCAGCGGCACGCGCAGAACATCGAATTTTTGCTGGATCGCCCGAGCTTCGATCGCGGCTTGCGCGAGGATTTGCGCCTGGCCGGCGTCGCGTTGATCGAAGGCCGGGTGTTGACGGTGCAGCCGCACGCTTTGGGGCATCGAGTCGAACTGCAAGGGCGCGAAGCACTGTTCGCGGATTTCTTGGTAGAGGCGCGTGGACGCCAGGCACCGGCCCTTGGCAAAGGCCTGCGCGGGCCAGAGACAGTCAGTCTGCTCAATCGCTGGCAAGGTACGCCGGGTGTCACCGCCAGCGCTGTGGAAAGCCTTGCGGACGGCTGGGCCTGGATGGCGCGCCGGGCCGACGGCCAATGCTATTGGCAATGGACAGTGGACGTGGCCAGTGCCGAGTTGCCGGGGAAGGCGCTGTTGCTCGATTACTGCCGTCAGCGGTTCCAGCAGTCGGCATTGACCCAGGCGTTTTTCGCGGGTGAACGGCGAACCGATCTACACCTGCATGCCCGCAGCAGTACGGCGATCTTGTGTCCGCAGGTCTGTGCCGACAGCTGGATCCGGGTGGGCGACGCGGCCATGGCGGTGGATCCGCTGTCGGGTAATGGCATCTTCCAGTCACTGTCTTCGGCATTGCAGGCACCGATGGTGATCAACACGCTGTTGCGCAAACCTGAACGGAGGTTGCTGGCACAGCGTTTTCATCAGCGGCGGGTAGAGCAGTTGTTTTTACGCTTCGCGCGCATTGGCCGGGACTTCTATGCCGATGAGCAGCGCTGGCCGGACCAGCCGTTCTGGCAGGCGCGAAGGCAATGGCCGGATGCTGAGGTCGCCCACGCCGCGGCGGATTTTTCCGCTTTGAAGATTGAGTCTGCGCCGGTGCTCAGGGATGGATTCGTGGATGAGGCCGAAGTGGTGATCACGGCGGATCAGCCGCTGGGGATCTGGCATGTGCAAGGGGTTGAGCTGGCGCCTTTGGTGCGGCGGTTGCGCAGCGAGCCGGCCGAGCGGGTGTTGGAGGGGTTGTCGGCGGAGCAAGGACGGATGGTTCGGCGTTGGTTGTTGGGGCAGGGGTTCAGCCCTGAAATTTGAGTCGCCTGGGCTGGCCTATCGCGAGCAAGCTCGCTTCCACAGTGGTTCGTGTGATGGCTAGGATTGCAGCTTCACCACAACCCACTGTGGGAGCGAGCTTGCTCGTGATAGCGGTCTAAAAAACGCCGCCAATCACAACTTGATCAACACCGATTTCAACTCGGTGTAATGCTCGATCGCCGCATACCCCATCTCTCGCCCAACCCCTGACATCTTGTAGCCGCCAAACGGCAACGCCGGGTCCAGGGCGCTGTGGCAGTTGACCCACACCGAACCCGACTTGATCCGCGGAATCAACCGGTGCACCGCCGCCAAATCGTTCGACCAGATGCTTGCCCCAAGGCCATAAGGGCTGTCATTGGCCATGCGCAGCGCATCAGCCTCGTCGTCGAACGGAATCGCTACCAGCACCGGACCGAAAATTTCCTCTTGGACCAATGAATGCCGTTGATCGACATCGACAATCACCGTGGGTTTGACGAAGAACCCCGGCCCGAATTGCTCCCCGCCGCAGGCGATGGTTGCGCCGCTTTCCCGACCTTTTTCGATGTAGCCATAAACCCGTTCCTGTTGCCGCGCGGAGATCAGCGGGCCCATTTCGACACTGGGGTCCAGTCCATTGCCGAGCTTCATTGCATTGGCGATGTCGGCGATATCCGCCACCACATTGTCGAAATGCTTGCGCTGCACATACAGCCGCGAACCGGCGCAGCAGACCTGGCCTTGGTTGAAGAAGATCGCACTGGCGGCACCCGCGGCAGCGGTTTTCAGGTCCGCATCAGACATGACGATCGTCGGCGATTTGCCGCCCAGTTCCAGGGTGACCCGGGTCATGGATTCCATGGCGATTTTACCGATCTGCTTGCCCACGGCGGTGGAGCCGGTGAAGGTCAGCTTGTCCACCAACGGGTTATGGGTCAGGGCGGAGCCCGCCGTGATACCAGTGCCAGTGACCACGTTGAACACGCCTTCGGGGTAACCGGCTTCCAACACCAGTTCAGCGAGCTTCAGCGCGGTCAGGGGCGTTTCGTCGGCAGGTTTGAGCACGACGGTGCAACCGGTGGCCAGCGCCGGGCCGAGTTTCCAGCAAGCCAGCAGCAGCGGGAAGTTCCAGGCGACGATGGCCCCGACTACGCCTACCGCTTCGCGGCGAATGAAACTGTGGAACTGATCGTCGGGCATCAGCGGCAGCGACACATCCACGCTGGAGCCTTCGACCTTGGTTGCCCAACCGGCCATGTAGCGCAGGAAGTCGATGGACAGTTGCACGTCCATCACTTGAGCCACCGCCGCGCTCTTACCGTTGTTCAGGCATTCGAGTTGCGCCAGCAGTTCGGCGTCGCGCTGCATCAGGTCGGCGAGTTTCCACAACAGATTCTGCCGCTCCCGAGGACGGGTGCGGGTCCAGGCCGAATCGTCGAACGCCTGACGGGCGGCGAGCACTGCGCGGTCGACATCCTCGGGCGTGGCCCGTGGCACCAAGCACAGCACTTCGCCGGTGGCCGGATTGTGCAGGGGCATGGTCTGGCCGTGGGCGGCC
>NZ_JBHFJB010000022.1:34372-89907 GCF_057334555.1 Pseudomonas sp. AGC41 | reverse complement strand
GGCCTCGACCCAGTCGCCGCCGATGAGCATGCGTGGGGCGCGTTGGACGAAGGCCGAGGTGGCGGGGAGCAGATAAGGCAGGGGCATGATGAGACCTCTTGTTGTGCGTGAGAAACGTGGATTTCTCCAAGGTTCGCAATGGCTGTGCCAAGTGCCGGAATGGACGGATAGGGCCCTGTTGACGCAGTCTCCAGTGATCAAAGATGAAGGTTGGGACGCGGGTCTGTCGCAAATCGAGACAACGCATGAGACGGCGAATAAACCCCGTTCATAGCGAAATTTCCTCGCTGGCTATAAGTGTCCAGCCGGGGGGCATCTATGCTTGTCTCAGACTGCTACAGCTGTCGCGATATAAGACGTAGACCATTTCGGTCAGATGCGTAAAAAAGCCAGGATATTCCTGTAAATATTTGATCTGGATGGGGTTAGTTAAGCTGGCACGCTCCGTGTATTGCTTATCGCAGACGTTTCTCTTGCCTCCGTCAGCGGGTTGTCGCCGACGGCAGAAACCATAAAAACGATAAGCCACAAAAATAAGAAAGCACCGTGCGAGGTTCGACGTTGATGAAGAGAAAACTCCGATCAGGCCTGAGTGTCAGTCTGCTGACCGCAGCGGCGTGTGTGGCGCTGCATTCGCCTTACAGCCTGGCAGCTCGCGATGCCCAGACCATCCTCAAGGAAACCTGCCAAGGCTGCCACACGCCCGAAGGCGATAACGCCCTGAGCCGTATTAGCCACCAGCGCAAAACCCCGGAAGGCTGGCTGATGAGCATCGCCCGGATGCAGATCATGCACCGTGTGCAGATCAACGATGACGACCGCCGCAGCCTGGTCAAATACCTGGCCGACACCCAGGGCCTGGCGCCGAGCGAAACCGACGGCGTGCGTTATGCGCTGGAGCGACGGCTTAATACCGTCGAGAAATTCGACGACCAGACCAGCCAGATGTGTGGTCGCTGTCACTCCGGTGCGCGGGTTGCCCTGCAGCGTCGACCTGCCCAGGAATGGGAGCGCCTGGTGAACTTCCACCTCGGCCAGTGGCCGTCCCTCGAATACCAGGCCCTGTCCCGCGACCGCGACTGGTTCGACCTGGCCCGCAAAGAGATGGTGCCGCTGCTGGCCAAGCGTTATCCGCTCGACAACCCGGCCTGGAAAGCATGGCAGGGCAGCGCGCCGAAAGCCGAGGCGCTGGTCGGCGACTGGAGCTTCAGCGGGCACCTGCCGGGTAAAGGCGAACTGGCCGGCGTCATGAGCGTGACCGCCGATGGCAGCGATACATTCAAGGTCAGCGTCAAAGGTCGGTACGCCGACGGCAGCCCGTTCAACGGCGACGGCAGTGCGATTGTCTACACCGGTTACGAATGGCGCGGCAACGTGGCCATCGATGGCGGGACCATGCGGCAGGTATTCGCCGCCCAGGGCGACGCCATGCAGGGCCGGATGTTCGAGGCCGAGCACGACGAACGGGGTCTGGACTTCGTCGCCGCGAAACAGGGTTCCAATCGTTTGCTGGCGGTGCAGCCAGGTTATCTGAAGGCGGGCAGTGAAACCGAAGTCACCCTGATCGGCAGCGGTCTCACTGGCAAACCGAACTTTGGCAAAGACGTGGAGGTGGTCCAAGTGCTGGAGCAAACGCCCGAGCGCCTACGGCTCAAGCTCAAGGCGGCTGCCAATGCGCAACCGGGCCTGCGCAACGTCACGGTCGGCACGCTGAAAGGCCCGACACTGTCGGTCTACAGCAAGATTGCTGAAGTCAAAGTCGTGCCCGAATTCTCGGTCGCGCGGATCGGCGAGGGCGGTGGTTCGACGCCGAAAGTCCAGGGCCGTTTCGATGCTGAAGCCTGGGGCAAGGGCGCTGACGGTAAGCCCTATCGCATCGGCGTGTTCCCGGCGCAATGGACAGTTGAGGCCTTCGATGACCGCGCCAAAGAGGATGAAGACGTCAAGTTTGCCGGCACCATGCAGGCCGATACTGGCGTGTTTACCCCAGGCGATGCCGGGCCGAACCCGCAGCGCAAGATGTCCACCAACAATGCCGGCAACCTCAAGGTGATCGCCGCCGTCGACGACGCAGGGAAATCCCTGACCGGCGAAGGCCACATGATCGTCACCGTGCAGCGCTGGAACAATCCACCCATTCCATAAATTGGCTGTTCTTAGCGGTTCCAGACACTTTTCGGAATGACCGCAGGCTGCGTGAATCGGGCTTGTACAGGAGGTTTGCAATGGGCGCTATCTTGAATCTGGTCGAACGCAATCTGCACGAAGTGCATGTCGACGCCGACCGCATGTTGTTTCATATTCCCAGCAGCTCGCTGTTCGCCAGCGATGAGCTGACGGGCACCATCATCGATACCTTGCGCGGTCCTGGCTGTTCCTCGGACGACCTGATCCAGCGCTTGGCCGCACGCTTCAACGGCGAAGAAATCACCGAAACCCTGCGTGAGTTGATCTCTCTGGAACTGGTCAGCGACGGTTCGCCACTGACGCCGGACATCGCTACCAAACGGGTCGAGCGCACGGCGATCAATACCGTGGTGCTCAACGTCAACACCGGCTGCAATCTGAGCTGCACCTATTGCTACAAAGAGGACCTCGACAAGCCCTCGGCCGGCAAGAAGATGGACGTCGAAACAGCGGTCGCTTCGGTCGAGATGCTGCTGCGCGAATCTGCGGATGAAGAGCGTTTCACCGTGGTCTTCTTCGGCGGTGAGCCGCTGAGCAATCGCAAGCTGATCGAGTATATGGTCGATTATTGTGAAAAGCGTTTTGCCGAGGCGGGCAAGTTCGTCGAGTTCGTCATGACCACCAACGCCACGCTGCTCACCGAAGAAACCGTCGACTATCTGAATGCCCACCGCTTCGGACTGTCAGTGAGTATCGACGGACCGAAAACCGTGCACGACCGCAACCGCATCACCGTGGGCGGGCAGGGCACGTATGACGTGGTGCGGCGCAAGGCCGAGATGCTGTTGTCGCGTTACAACAGCCGTCCAGTGGGGGCGCGGGTAACCTTGACCACGGGCGTCACCGACGTCGAAACGATCTGGGACCACCTGTTCAACGAACTGGGGTTTGCCGAGGTCGGTTTTGCTCCGGTGACGTCCGGTGATATCAGCAGCTTCAACCTGTCCAGCGACGAGCTGATCGAAGTCTTCGCCAACATGAAGAAGCTCGGGCGGCGTTATCTGGAAGCAGCGTTGGAACACCGCAATATCGGTTTTTCCAACCTGCACCAGTTGATCACCGACATCCATGAAGGCCACAAAAAGGCGCTGCCTTGCGGTGCGGGCCTGAAGATGCTGGCGGTGGATCACAAGGGCGAATTGAACCTGTGCCATCGCTTTACCGGTTCGAGCCTGCCGACGTTCGGCAACGTTCACAGCGGGGTGAAACAGGTCGAGTTGAACGACTTCCTGTCCCAGCGCCTGGACCGTACCAACACCGGTTGCGAAGACTGCCAGATCCGCAATCTCTGCTCTGGCGGCTGCTACCACGAAAGCTACGCCCGATACGGCGACCCGACCCATCCGACCTATCACTACTGCGAACTGATGCGTGACTGGGTCGACTTCGGCATTGAGGTCTACACCCGGATCATGGCTCACAACCCTGCGTTTATCAGCAGCTACATCACCCCGCGCAAGGCTCACTGATATGAAACATCTCAAGGCAATCAACAACAAAGCCCAGAAGCTCGATCAGGCCGCGGCCGAAAATCGTATCGAAGAAGTGGTGGCGATGAGTTCCGTCGCCGGCTGCGCTTCGACCACTGACCCAGGTTGGGAAATCGACGCGTTTGGCGGCGTGTCGTCGTTGTGCCAGCCGATGGAAGCCGATCTGTATGGCTGCTCCGACCCGTGCTGGTGGCCGGCCCAGGTGCCGGACATGATGAGCACCTACCCGGACTGGAACAACGATGCCCAGGCGTCCAACGACAACTGGCGCAACCTCGGGACTGTCTTTCCGAAAGACAAGTGATCGGACATGAAAAAGGATTCCAGCATGCAATGCATCAAAGCCTGCGGCTTGGCCGCGTTCGGTGTCCTGAGCGCGATTTCGCCCAATATTCTGGCCGATGAAAACACTGCGCTGCAAAGCGGTCACGAGTACATGGTAACCACCAATTACCCGAACAACCTGCACGTGATCGACCTGGCCAACGACAGCCTGTTCAAGAGCTGCAAGATGCCGGACGCTTTCGGTCCCGGAACCGTGCAACTGTCGCCGGATCGCAAGATCGCCTACGTGCTGAACAACCATTACGCGGATATCTACGGCGTTGAACTGGACAACTGCAAGCAGGTCTTCCACGCCAGTATTACCCAGAAACCAGGGGAGAAAGCGAAGTCGATGTTCGCCTTTACCCTCAGCCATGACGGCAAGGAACTGTTCGCCATCGCCAACCCGACGTTGATGCTCAATGATCGTTACGAGGTGCAGCAACCTCGACTCGATGTGTACGCCACCGATGCCGGCATGGACGCCAAACCCGTTCGCAGTTTCCCGGCACCGCGGCAGCTGACCATCATGCAAAGCGGTGACGACGGCACGTTGTACGTGGCGGGAGCGGATGTCTACAAGGTCAACGTGAACACCGGCAGGTTCGACGTGCTGATTCCCAGTCGCCATTGGAAGCGTGAAAACTACAGCGCGCCGGACGTGCTTTATGTGTGGAACCAGCAGACCTACCGTCATGATTTTTCGCTGCTCTACACCGCTGCGAAATTCAAGGACAAGAAGCAGGACCCGGCCACCGCCGAATACCTCTATGGGCTGTTCAGCATCGACCTGAAAACCGGCAAGACCGAAACCACCGACTTCGGCCCCCTGACCGAAATTTACTTCAGTGGCATGCGCTCGCCCAAAGACCCGAACCTGATGTTCGGCGTGCTCAACCGGCTGGCCAAGTACGACATCAAGCAGAAAAAACTGCTTCAGGCCGCTACGCTGGATCATTCCTATTACTGCATTTCATTCAACAAGGCCGGCAGCAAGATTTACCTGGCGGGTACCTTCAACGACGTAGCGGTGTTTGATGCCGACAGTTTGAAGCAGATCGGCAACATCAAGTTGCCCGGCGGGGACATGGCGATTACCACGGCGCAAATATTCACCCGATAAAGCAAACACGGCAACCATTCAACAAGGGCGCCAGCGGGGTAACCCCTGGCCCACCCCTGGATCGTACAGAGAGTATCGATATGAGTGTTCCCAGTTACACCAGTGGACCGCAAACCACACCCTTGTTGGCGATGACCATTGGCACGGCGTTCGACCGAGCGGTGGAACGGTTCACCGATCGCGAAGCTTTGGTCGTACGGCACCAAGGGCTGCGCTACACCTGGGCACAGTTGGCCGAGGAGGTGGACAGTTGCGCGCGAGGGTTGCTCGCATTAGGGCTCAAGACCGGTGAACGGGTGGGTATCTGGTCGCCGAACTGCGCGCAATGGTGCATCGCCCAGTTCGCCACTGCCAAGGTGGGCGCGGTGTTGGTGAACATCAACCCGGCCTACCGTTTGACCGAGCTTGAGTACACGCTCAAGCAATCGGGGTGTCGCTGGCTGATATGCGCCGACTCGTTCAAGACTTCCAACTATCACGCGATGCTTCACGATCTGCTGCCCGAACTTGAACGCTGCGCGATGGGCGCACTTGAAAGCCGTCGGTTGCCTGAGTTGCGTGGCGTGATCAGCCTCGGCGACAAGCCGGTTGGCGGTATGTTGTTATGGACGGGACTGCTGGACCTGGCTGAACAAGTGTCTGCGGAGCAGTTGCGGCAATGCGGTGAGCAACTGCAGTTCGACGACCCGGTCAACATCCAGTACACCTCAGGTACCACTGGATTTCCCAAAGGTGCCACCCTCAGTCACTACAACATCCTGAACAATGGTTTTATGGTCGGTGAAAGCCTGAAGCTCAGCGAGCGCGACAGGTTAGTGATACCTGTGCCGCTGTATCACTGCTTCGGCATGGTCATGGGCAATCTGGGTTGTGTCACCCACGGAACGACAATGATCTACCCCAGTGCAGCCTTCGATCCCCTGGAGACCCTGCGGGCCGCCGCACAGGAGAAAGCGACCGGCATGTATGGCGTGCCAACGATGTTCATTGCGATGCTCGAGCACCCGGAGCGTCAATCATTGGATTTGAGCCATCTACGAACGGGCATCATGGCCGGCTCCACCTGCCCGATCGAAGTCATGAAGCGGGTGATCGACGACCTGCACCTCAAGGAGATGCAGATCGCCTACGGCATGACCGAAACCAGTCCGGTCTCCACCCAGACCGGCCCGGACGACGATATTGAGCACCGCGTCACCCGTGTCGGCCGCACCCAACCGCATCTGGAAAGCAAGGTCGTCGATGAGCAAAACCGAATCGTTCCGCGCGGTCAGATCGGCGAACTGTGTACCCGAGGCTACAGCGTGATGTTGGGCTATTGGAACAACCCGCAAGCGACTGCAGAAGCCATCGATGAGGCACGCTGGATGCACACCGGCGACTTGGCAATCATGGATGACGAGGGTTATCTGAGAATCATCGGGCGCAATAAAGACATGATCATTCGTGGTGGAGAGAACGTCTACCCGCGTGAAATCGAGGAGTTTTTCTTCACTCATCCTTCAGTGGCGGACGTACAGGTGATCGGCGTTCCGGACCCAGTTTATGGAGAAGAAATCGTCGCTTGGGTCAGGTTGCATGAGGGGCACCAGGCAAATGCCGACGAGCTGCGCGATTACTGCAAAGGCCGGATCGCCCACTTCAAGACGCCACGCCATTTCAAGTTCGTTGACGATTTTCCGATGACCGTCAGCGGCAAGGTGCAGAAATTCCGCATGCGTGAAATCAGCGTAGAGGAGCTGGGAGCGCCAAAAGGCGATTTCTTATAGTCGGTTAATTTCCTCGATTAAGCCGCCTGCATCATGGACCGCTACTGGGATGTGCTGGCGCATAACGAAGCCGTGGTCCAGATTTTTATCAGATCCTTTGGAACGCTTTTTCCGGCACGGTCACTCAGGTGTAAGGATGTCACCGCTCATACCGGAGTCATTCGCATTCTTCTACCTGCCGATACCAAGAGGAAATGCCATGGATACGATTAATGTAGGTGCAAGCCGCGAGCTGACTCGCGTACCTGATGAGATACAGCAGGAAGCAACACCGCAGGTCTCTCAATCTCCTAGCCTCAGCTCTACAGGGGCAGCGATGCGCACGCGGCTTCAAAACCATTTCGAGGCTCACCTTGAGAAAGAGGCTGGCTCCGCTGAACCAGCTGCCCCTGCTTCAAGCGCCCGCAACGCGGAGCTGAATGCCATTCGCGATGACCGTGCTCAACGGTTAGAGGCGGGGGGATATAACGTCCATGACATGGAGAAGGCGGAAAAGAACGCGGCCAGAGCCGACAGGTTGTTTGCGTCAATAAAGTCAGGGATGGGGGGGACGCCCTTTGCGGTACTTACCGAGGCAGGTAATTTCCAGCCGTCGATCCTTCAGGTATCGGGCACGCATGCCAATACAGTACGCCAAGCGGCTATAGAGAACGCTATGTCATGCTTGTATGCCGGTATGGCGGATGCTGCCGGCAACAAGACGATCGCTGGTTTCAAACCTGGTTACTACCTTAAACCCGAGAGCGATACGCTGCACCCGTCGCTTCAAGCATCGGTGGCGGAGAAGTTACTGGCGTTGGACAAAGGTCCCTTGCGTAATGCTTTCGACGAAGCCAATAAGTGGCTTACCGGATTTGCAGTACGTAATACTGCAATGTACGCGTCAACGCTTGCGATGACGGCTGCTGGCAGAGAGAACCTGGATGCAATCCTGCAACCGGCTCTGCGACCGGTCACGGCTATCATCGTGGGTATCGCCATTGAGCACTACAACGTTAGCCGCGATCGCACTAACCATTTAGCTGATCCTGCAATGCTCTACGGTCGTCGAGATGCTGTAGCGCCAGGGCAGCCTCACAAGCCTATCGATCAAGATACCGAATGGCTGGATGACTTCGAAACGCTAAAGGATCTCGATGCCTCGGCCTTGGTCAAGATGGTTTCCGCGCGGCTTGGTGAAGGCGCGGCTACGGCGCTGAATGCGGTCATCAGCGGCGATGCCTTGAAAGAGATACTCGACCCGGTCAGTGTTGCAGGAAATGGTCTGCTGATTGGCGGCTTTTCTGCAATGGGCGCGGCCACAGCCGCCACAGCCAACTTGGCGAAGTCTAACGAGCTGGGAAAAATGGCGGCCACCGCAGCCTCGGAGGGTGTAAAAAACGTACTGGGTACCCTGGCTTTCGGGCTGTGGGCAGCTGGCGCCTCGCTAGGAGGATCGGTGCCGAAAAAAGCCACCGCTGCTGTCGATGCCCATGTACCAAAAGCAGTAGAAAAGGGCGCAGATGCAGCTGGCAGAGTGGCGGTCAAGGGCGGTGAGCTTGCACTCAAGACCTCGCTCGCCGGCGCCAGGCTCGCCAAAGAGACGGCTGTTTCAGCCACCAACCACACCAAAAGTGCAGCTCAAGCGACAGGAGATGGAGTCATCAGCGTTGCCAGCGCCATCGGCACCACCTCTCAATCGGCCTGGAACAAAAGCATTGGTGCCCTGCGGCAACGCGCCACGGCCCCTTCGCAAAGCCAGGCCGCCCAAGGTCAAAGCATACCGATGCAGCCGCTCGCAGGTGCGCAGGCCCAGACATCGTCCTCAGCGCCCGCGCGTCCGCCTGCTCAGGATGATGGTGATATCGTGTAGCAGCCTTTCCATGGCGTGCCGATGTGCGAGCCGGGTGAGGATCTGATGCAGGGCAACGGAAAGAGAGGACGTCATTGAAAAACATGTGGTTGGCGACGATCGTTGCTTGCGTCGTCAGTGTGAGTTTTTGGCTGGCGGCGTCATGGTCGGCCGGAGTCAATGAGCCATGGGACGCCCAATGTTATTGGGCTGTCCTATATCCTGCGTCCCTGGCGCTGACATTGACCCTTGGTCTGCTGTTGCCAAAGCGCAGGTGGCTGGCTGGCCCGATCGTGATGTTCGGGCAGATTCCCTGTGTGATGATGACATCTGAAACGGGGCCGCTGCTGGCGGTTGGCGTTTTGTACTGCATTTTACTTTCGATCCCGGCAATGCTGCTGTCCTGGGGCGCGCACGCGATCTATCGGCGGCTCGCCGCCAGCTGATGCGCAAAGTGTTTCCGATCCCGGCGGCTTGTTCCGAGCGACCCTACGCCGACCTTGGGTGGTCCCTAGGCACCCGCCTTGGATGATTACTTACAACCCAAAGCGAACGATCTTCCACGTCAACTTTCTACTTAACCTGAATGGCCTCGAATTCGAATTGGCGTTAGCATTTCATTCATCCGGCTTAAAAGCCTGTTTTTTTAGATCAGGGTCACACTGTGGAAAAGCTAAAACGCCTTCAAAGCGGAATCGAAGGGCTCGACGCTCTGCTTAACGGAGGGCTGGTCGCGGGTGCTTCATACATAATCCAAGGCCGTCCAGGCTCGGGCAAGACCATCCTCGCCAACCAGCTTGGATTCCATCACGTGCGTAATGGAGGCCGTGTTTTAGTTGCCACACTGCTGGCCGAGTCGCATGACCGTCTCTTTCAGTTCCTCTCTACCCTGAGCTTTTTCGACTCATCGAAAGTTGGCGCTGAAATCCAGTTCGTCAGCGCCTTCGATACGTTGGAAAACGAAGGTCTGGATGAGGTGGTAAAACTGCTTCGGCGTGAGATCAGTCGGCAGAAGGCTACCGTCATGGTCGTCGACGGATTGCTCAATGCGCGCTCCAAAGCCGATTCGCCTATCGACACCAAGAAATTCATTCTGGAACTGCAAGGCCATGCAGCGTTCGCCGGCTGTACCGTGCTGTTCCTCACCAGCTCGCGGCTTGACGATGGTAGCCCAGAGCACACGATGGTCGATGGTGTTATCGAAATGGGCGAGGAGCTGTTCGGCACCCGTTCCGTGCGGCGTATACAACTGCGCAAGACGCGAGGCAGCAGCGCATTGACCGGTCTTCACGAATGTGAAATCACTGATAACGGCTTGGTTGTCTATCCGCGTCTGGAGAGCCTGTACAGCCGCCCATCCTCTTCCGACAGTGCAGACATGACGCGCATCGCCAGTGGTATCGATTCGCTGGACGAAATATTGGGCGGAGGGCTACACAGCTCCAGTGTGTCTCTGGTCATAGGGCCTTCCGGGATCGGCAAAACCACGCTGGGTCTGAAATTCCTCGCCAAGTCCAGACCAGATGCTCCAGGTTTGCATTTCGGATTCTATGAAAGCCCACAGCGGCTGCGCCTGAAAGGCTCCTCATTGGGCATCGACATCGAAGCCATGGAAGAGAGCGGCGCGTTGAGCATTGTCTGGCAGCCCACCACCGAAGGGCTGCTGGATGGACTCGGCTCAAGATTGCTGAGCATCGTCAAGGAGAAGGGTATCAAACGCCTGTTCATCGACAGCCTGAGCGGGATGACACGCGTTTCGACAAATCCGGGACGGATTACCGACTTCTACAGTGCGCTGATGAATGAGCTGCGCTCCAGGGGCGTTACGGTATTTGCATCCTGGGAAATGCGCGACCTGTTCGGTTCTGAGGTCAGCGCACCTAACTCCGACCTGTCAAGCATCGTCGATAACCTGATGCTGATGCGTTTCTTTGAGAATCGCGCTGAACTAAGTAGGACACTTTCCATTCTTAAAGTACGAGATAGCTCCTATGACCCCTCGCGATTCGAGGTGGTGATTCGTGATCAAGATGTTTTCCTGAAAAAGGCTTCGAGGAATGAACCTTCAGTTGCAACTGAGTCCTTGCCTGGTTCGATTTCATAAGTCTTTGAGCAGGTTGAAAAATTAACATGACCACCATCCTGGTCGTCGACGACGAGTATCTGATCGCTGACATTCTCAGCTTCGCGCTGGAGGATGAAGGCTTCATGGTCGTAAAAGCCAGCAACGGTCGGAAGGGACTCGAAGTTCTCGAAAGGGAGCGTCCGGCGCTGATCATTACTGACTTCATGATGCCCGTCATGGATGGCTTGGAGTTCGCCACCGCTGTGCGAAGGCTTGCGTCCGTCAATCATTTGCCAATCATCCTGATGAGCGGTGCCCAGGCGCACATAGGAATGCAAAGGTCGGACTTGTTTGACGCAGTCGTGCCAAAGCCATTCGAGATAGGCGCCATCATCGCAGAGGTAAAAAAGCTCTTGGCTGCAGAGGACTTCGGTGTGATGTGACTGGCGCCACCGACACTGGCCGTTAGGTCCTTATTTCAATTGGCTAGCAAAACGTTCAACAGCGCTTAAAACCTGCTTTGCTCCTTCCTGGATTTCGACGATAACCGAGCCTGCCTGGTTGGCAAGTACTAAACCTTGCTCTGCTTGATGCTTGCTACCCGCCATGTCCTGTACGGCTTTATTGACCAGGTCCTGGTTCTTGCTTACGACGCTGACGATTTCTTCAGTAGCGGCACTGGTGCGGCCTGCCAATTGCCGCACCTCATCTGCCACCACTGCAAATCCGCGTCCTTGCTCACCAGCCCTGGCAGCTTCAATGGCAGCATTAAGGGCCAGGAGATTGGTCTGTTGGGCGATGCTACCTATCGTCTGGACTATTGAGCTGATCAGGTGTGATTGCTTTCCGAGATCTTCCATGCTCAGTGACACAGACTGCATTTCGACAGATATCTGGCGCATTATATTCACCGCCTGCTGAACAACCAATGCGCCTTCCTGGGCTTTAGAGTCAGTATTCTGCGATATGTCATAGGCAATACTCGCTGCTTCGTTAACCTCAGATTCCCTGTCGACCTGATCAGTAATAACGGTGGCGAATTTAACGAATTTGTATAGCTTGTCCTGAGCGTCGTAGACCGGATTATAGGAAGCTTCGAGCCAAATGGTGCGTCCATGACTATCAATCCTCTTGAATCGCCCGGCGACAAACTCCCCTCTGTTCAATGTGTCCCAAAAGGCGGCGTATTCAGGCGAAGACGCCTCCTGATGCTCGCAAAATAAGCGGTGGTGCTTGCCTTTGATTTGCTCAAGGGTGTAACCCACCGTCTGGAGGAAGGGCGGATTCGCGGTGAGTATGATGCCGTTAGGGTCGAATTCGATGATTGCAGTGGAGCGGGAAAGCGCCTTTATAAGGGCTTCGTTTTCTCGGGCCAGGTTCATTGATGCGGTGATGTCCCTGCCAAAAAACCTGATGCTCAGGAGGTGCCCGGAATTATCTTTTACGGGCTGCCAAAGTCCCCATAACCAAACCAGGCTGCCATCAACGTGGAGATAACGATAGTTGTCGCTTACAGAATGGCCTTTGCCCACTGCCTCGCGTAGATTGTGGTAGCAAGGAAGGTTCACTACATAGCTCGGAACGATTTCGCTTAAAGGGCGTTTGATTGAAGTGCTGTCATATCCCAACACGCTGAGAAACTTTGAGTTGGCGTCTACGATTTCAAAATTTTCATTGACGGTGAAAGCCAGCGTCTCATCATTCAAGCCAGTGAGTAACTGCTCATGCATGGCTAATCGTTTGTTTGCTTCTTGTAATTCTTGTTTGAGATGGCTATTAAACATTTTCAGTCCCTTGAGAGATGACTTGCGTTTCCAGCTTATCGGCGTCTGTTGCGTTTGCTTGACACTAGTCGCGGGTGAAATAAATTCAAGGCAGGGCAGCCTCGTCGACGCGCCAACGGTAAGGATTTGAGCAGCGCAGCGGTTCATTGCATTTGCATGTACTACCCTCTGGAAAGCGGACTGGATGCACTTGGCGGAAAAAATATCAGTGGCCGATTCAGCGGGCCTCACAAGGCCGCCAGTTGGTCATGGCGGGTATGCCTGTTCAGGTTTTTGCGACGCGGTCGATACCTAGGTAAATGGGCGATCAGTGCGTGACTGCCGATGCCGCCATCAGGAGTCTCGTCATCAGGACGATTCACCCTCGTTTTCAATGGAATGGGCATGTCCAGGAATAACCCGCTTTTCGCACTGCTGTTACTGTTCGCATGCCCTGTCGGGTGGGCGGGTGTGGCCAAGCTTGATGTCGTGGTGCACGAAGGCACGGGCCAGCGGCTGCCCGACGCGGTGGTCACGCTGCAAGGCCCGATCGGTGCGCCTTTGGCGCTTCCCGCCGCGAATATGGATCAGCGCAGCCAGCAGTTTGCGCCCCACGTACTGGCGGTGCACACCGGCACCCCGATCAAATTCCCCAACAGCGACAACATCCGCCACCAGGTCTACTCGTTTTCGCCGGCCAAACGCTTCGAGTTGCGTTTATACGAGGGCACACCCTCCGAGCCGGTGCTGTTCGATAAGCCGGGGGTGGTGGTATTGGGCTGCAACATCCATGACCGGATGCTCGGCTACGTCTTTGTCACCGACGATCCGCGTTTTGCCGTCAGCGATGCCCAAGGCAATGTGGTGCTGAACGATTTGCCAGTCGGCGAATACCGCGTGACGCTTTGGCATCCCCGGCTCAAGGGCATGCAACCGATCGATGCTGGTTCTGTGAAGCTACCTGCGACCGGCCTCAAGCAGAACTACACGCTGGCGTTGGAGCCGTTACCTGAGCAGGCTGCATCCGCTCCGACTTCGAGTGCCTTCGGCGATACATTCAAGCGAGCGGCTCGTGAAACTGCGCAATAGTTTCCAGGCGCAAGTCGCAGCGGTGATGATCCTGTTGTCGCTCGGGGTGATCAGCGTGTTGTATTTCAGCGTGAATGCGGCGACCCGTTCTGCGGTGCGTAGCCAGTCCGAGGCACAATTGGACGTCGGGACACGCGTCTTCGAGCGGCTGCTGGAGGTGCAGGGCCGACGCTTGGCCGATGGCGTGCAGTTATTGGCGGCCGATTTCGGTTTTCGCGAAGCGGTGGCCAGCCGGGACGCTGCAACCATCCGCTCAGTGCTGGTCAACCATGGCAAGCGCATCAATGCCAGTGACATGATCCTGCTGAGCATGGACGGTGAGGTACTCGCCAGTACCCTCGACAACATGCCCCAGGGTTCTTTGTTTCAATACGACGGCGCGCTGCGCCTGGCACAACGTGAGCGCCAGGCCATGGTGATCGTGCCGCTGCAGGGTAAACCGCATCTGCTTGTTGAAACGCCTGTGCTCGCGCCTTTGCCCGTTGCCAGGGTGGTGATGGGTTTCAGCATGGATAAGGCCTTTGCCAGTGAGTTGCGCTCACTCACCAACCTTGAGGTTTCGTTTCTTGCCGTTGATCAACAACGCTCTGGTGAGCTTGTCAGTACGCAACCAGACGTTCTGCACGAGCCTGTCTCCAGCCTGATGCTCAACTCGTCCAACCGCAACAGAGCGATGTTGACGGAGCACCTGGATCGCAATTTCCTCAGTCAGTTGCTGATGCTGGCTGACGGTTCGAATGAGTACGATGGACAAGTCATTGCACTCTTGCAGAGTCCACTGGACGCGGCCATGCAAGCCTTTGCTCCGCTGGATGAGAAGATCCTGGCGATTACCCTGGTCGCGCTGATTGCCTCGTTGGTCGGCGCTTTGCTATTGGCACGAGGCGTGTCGCGTCCGGTCAAGTCATTGGCCCTCGCGGCTGAGCGCATCGGCCAAGGCGATTACCAGACCCCCGTGGTTCTGGAGCGAGAGGATGAACTCGGGTTGTTGGCCAAAGCTGTCAATTCCATGCAAAGCGGCATCGCTGAGCGGGAGCAGCAGCTGGCTCACAATGCCCTCCATGACCCCGTGACCGGCTTGCCCAACCGCGCACTGGCCATGGAGCGCCTTGGCAGCGCGATTGCCGCCAATCGGCCAATGACATTGATATGCATGGGCATCCATAACCTGCGCGCCATCAACGAAACGGCCGACCCCGAGACGGTTGACCAGTTGCTCCGTCAAACCGGTCGGCGAACCCAAGCCCTGTTGCACGCTGGCGACACCGTGGCGCATCTGATCGCCGAGGAGTTCCTGGTTCTGCTCGATGGGGTGGACAGTGACGCGGCAGTGGCCGTGGCGGACAAACTGCAGCAATTATTGCTCAAGCCTCAGCACATCAACGGTCACGATCTGGCGCTGGACTGCCGGCTTGGAATAGCGGCTTTCCCGGCGGATGGGCAAAGCGCGCAGACCCTGCTGGAGCGCGCCTCGATTGCCATGAAAGACGCGGCGCAGATGCCGGGTCATCTGCAGATTTATCAGCACGGGCGTGATCTGGCTCACCGCCGCCAGATCACCCTGATTCGTGACCTGCGCCACGCGGCAAACAATGGTGAGCTGCTCCTGCATTACCAGCCCAAGATGGACATTCTGAAGAATCATGTCCGCCAGGCTGAGGCCCTGTTGCGCTGGCAACATCCACAACTGGGCTCGATTTCTCCTGCCGAATTCATTCCGTTGGCAGAACGGACGGGAAGTATTCAGGCGCTGACCCACTGGGTGATCAACGAGGGCATGCGTCAGCTTTCGCAGTGGAATGAGCGGGGCCTGTGCTTGCAGCTGTCATTGAACATCTCCGCCGAGGACCTGATCAGCGATGACCTGCCTGTTCGGGTCGTGGCATTGCTGCGCACGCATCGGTTGCCAGCCGAGCAGTTGGTGTTTGAAGTCACCGAAAGCGCTGTCATGCGCGAGCCCGAGCGGGCCTTGAAGAACCTCCACCTGTTACGTGATTGCGGCATCAGCCTGTCAGTGGATGACTTTGGCACGGGCTATTCCTCCTTGGCGCACCTCAAGCGGCTGCCGGTGCAAGAGTTGAAAATCGACCAATCGTTCGTTCGCGATCTTAACGACACCAGCGAAGACGCCGTAATCGTCCGCTCGACCATCGAAATGAGTCATAACCTGGGGCTCAAGGTCGTTGCCGAAGGTGTTGAATATGAACACAGCCTGAGGTTACTCGAGCGTTGGCATTGCGATACCGCGCAGGGTTACCTGATCAGCCGACCGCTCACCGCCGCGGCATTCGAGGCCTGGGTGGCGTTGCCTTTGAATTTCCATACGGCGCTGGTTCATTGAACATCATGACTCCACGTTTGTTGCTATCGATCGGCTGTTGCTTAGGCCTGGCCCTTCAATCCGTTTCAGCCGACGGCGGGCGTTTGATCGCGACCGGTGGCGCCAGCAGCCTGGAGGGCGCCGCTGGCGGCGGAATCACGCCTTGGGCGGTGCTCACCGGGTACGGCGAAAAAAACGAGTGGGGTGCGACTGCGTTCGCGACCTCGGTCAATCTGCCGGATTATCGGCTGGATGTCGCAGGGTTAGCCGTGGCCTATGACAACCGGGTCGAGCTGTCCTTCGCCCGGCAGCGTTTCGACCTGGGTTCGCTGGTGAACAAGCTGAACCTGCCCGACGATAACCTCGGCCAAGACATTTTCGCCATGAAGGTGCGTTTGTTCGGTGACGTGATTTACGACGATTTGCCGCAGGTCTCCCTTGGTCTGGCGTACAAACACCAGAACAATTTCCTGATCCCGAGCCTGGTCGGCGCCAGGCGGGACAGCGACACCGAAGGCTATCTGGCTGCCAGCCGGTTGTTCATTGGCGGGGCGTTTGGCTACAACCTGCTGCTCAATGGCAGCCTGCGCTACAGCCGCGCCAATGAACTGGGGTTGCTCGGGTTCGGCGGTGACCGTCGCGATACCCATAGCGTGCTGAAGGAGGGCTCCCTGGCGGTGCTACTCAGTCCGCGCTGGGCATTAGGCGTCGAGTATCGGCAGAAACCGGACAACCTGTCCTTTGCCGGGGAAAGTGACTGGGCTGACCTGTTCGTCGGTTACTTTCCCAATAAACATCTGTCAGTGGTGCTGGCCTACGCGCGGCTGGGCGAAATCGCGACGCTCGACCGCCAGAACGGCACATATCTTTCGGTACAGGGGAGTTTTTGATGCGCATTGTCCTGTTGATGCTGATCGGCTTGTTGGGTGCCTGCGCACACCCTTTGCCCAAGGACGATTTGCTCTATCAAGACCTCGGTGCGCAGGCGGGGATCACCCGGATCGTCGAGGGCATGCTGCTGAATATCGCCCGTGATGAACGTATCGTAGAGCGCTTTCGCAAGATTGATATCGAGCGGCTGCGCGACAAATTGATCGAGCAGTTTTGCGTTGAAACGGGCGGCCCGTGCGTCTACACCGGTGACAGCATGGCCGAGAGTCACAAGGGGCAGAACATCAGCCGCAGTGACTTCAATGCCTTGGTTGAAGACCTGATTGCGGCGATGGAAGAACAGCGTGTTCCGGTGCCCGTGCAAAATCGGCTGATCGCACGACTGGCACCGATGCGTGGCGAGATCGTTGAGAAGTGAAAACGGTTTTCCGCAAGCCGCGGGCAGATACGCAAGAAGCCTCAGCGTGCTCAACATCTGGATGGCATACCCTCAGGCACAGACCTGTTGCCGACGTTTACTGCACACGTTCGTCCGGCAGGCGCTTCCTGCGACCGGTGAGCATGGACAACGGCAGGTTGTCGCGGACCTGGATACTCTCAAAAACGGCTGCCAGCACATGCACACACACAAGACCGAGCAGCGTGTTGGCGGCGGTTTCGTGCAGTTGCAGCGGCCAATCGGCGCCCCAGAGGGCATCGACTTCCTGCATCAGAAAGCCGCTGATGCCGATAGTCAGCAACGCCAGCAACATCGACAGCATCACCAGCGCGCCAATCGGCGAATGGCCCAGGCGGTGTTGTGGCCGGCCGTTGAGCAGCGAGCGCACGTGGGCACCCAGACGTTCTGGCGTAGGCCAGAAGTCCGCCCAACGTGCGCTGCGTGGCCCGACAAATCCCCAAACCGTTCGTACCAGCAGCCAGGCCATGGCGTAATAGCCCAGCCAGACGTGCCAGTCGTCGCCTGCTTCGTTGAAGAAGTAGTTGGCGACAAAGACCCCGGCGATAGACAGATGAAACAGTCTCACCAGCGGGTCCCACAGGCGTAAGGATTCGCCTGGCATCAGCCTTTGATCTCGGTCTTCACGGCTTTGCCGGTAACCGGGTCATGGTAGATTTCGACCTTGCGCTTGTCCTTGTCGAAGCCGTAGATCTCGTAGCAGTTGCCATCGGTCACCTTGAACTTGCTGATCTCGTAGCCTTCGGCCTTGAGCTTGTCCTGGAAGGCTTTTTGGTCTTGCCATTGCGAACGCTCCGCGGTGGTGCATTGCGGACCGGCGACAGCCAGGGGGCTGGCGATAATCAGGGACAACAGGAGAATTTTGCGCATGGAAAAGCTCTCAGCGGATGTGGGAGATTGCACAGTGCAAAACCAACCTTAGGCCAACCTTAGTTGGCAACGAGTCGTAACATTTTGCTGAAATACCCCCGGCCAGAACTCGGCATGATGCCGCCGATTCCTATAGAGACTTTGCCATGCGCCTGCTCCTTGTCGAAGATGACCGTGCCCTTGGCCAGGGAATTCGCGTAGCCCTGGGTGCCGAAGGCTATACGCTGGACTGGCTGCAGGATGGCGTCGCGGCCCTGCACGCCGTGCGCAGCGAAAGCTTTGACCTGTTGCTGCTCGACCTCGGCCTGCCACGCCTCGACGGCCTCGACCTGTTGCATCAACTGCGCGCCGAGCAGCACGATTTACCGGTGCTGGTCCTCACCGCCCGCGACGGCACCGCCGAACGCATCGCCGGGCTCGACGCTGGCGCCGACGACTATCTGGTGAAACCCTTCGACGTCGAAGAACTCAAGGCCCGCGTGCGCGCCTTGCTGCGCCGCAGCCAGGGGCGGGCGCAACCGATGCTTGAACACGCCGGCGTCAGCCTCGACCCGGCCACTCAGCAGGTGCGCTACCAGGATGCGGACGTCATCGTCACCCCCATGGAATACCAACTGCTTCACCAACTGATGGTGCGTCCCGGCAAAGTGGTGACCCGCGAGCGCCTGTCCCGCGCGCTGTACGGCTGGCAGGACCGGGTCGAGAGCAACACATTGGAAGTGTTGATCCACAACCTGCGGAAAAAGTTATCCAGCGAGCTGATCCGCACCGTGCGCGGCGTTGGCTACGTATTGGCGCGCAAACCATGACCTCCGTGCGGGCGCGCATCCTCGTTCCTGTATTGGCCCTGATCCTGTTGGGTGACGCCGTGATCAGCTGGCTGGTGCTGCGCGATAGCCACCAGGAAATAGAAGAAGTCTACGACGCCCAACTGGCCCAAAGCGCGCGGCTGCTGCAAGGCGTGCTGCGCCAACGCGACCCCGGCGAAGCTGACTGGGACCGCCTCTACCAGGCCTTCGACCAGGCCATGAGTCGCGTCGGTGAAAACGGCGTTGCCCATCCTTATGAAACCCGCTTGACCTTCCAGGTGTGGCGCAGGGATGGCCAGCTACTGGTGCGCTCCGCCGGCGCACCGGTTCTCGATGCGTCGCTGGCCACCCTGGGCTCCCACGACATTGTCGATAACGGCAACGACTGGTGCGCCTTTCTCCTCGCCGACCCTGAACAGGACCTGCTGATCTGGGTCGGCGAGCGCGACGACATCCGCCAGGACCTGATCCAGCGCATCGTGCGTCATACGCTCTGGCCCAGCCTGATTGGAGTGCCGCTGCTGGCGCTGCTGATCTGGCTGGTCATCGGCTGGGGCCTCAGCCCCTTGCGGGCCATGGCCCTTTCTATCCGTGGGCGCACCACCGAGACTTTGCAGCCGTTGCATCTCAAGCCTCTGCCCAGCGACCTTGAGCCCATGCAAACCGCGCTGAATCGCCTGCTGGACCAGGTCGATGGTCTATTGGAACGCGAGCGCCGCTTCATCGCCGACGCCGCTCACGAGCTGCGTACACCCTTGGCGATCCTGCGCATCCATGCCCAGAACGCGCAAAACGCGGGGACCGAAGAGCAGCGGCGCGAGGCGCTGCATTTCCTGGTCAACGGGGTCGATCGCGCCACTCGCATCGCCAGCCAGCTCTTGACCATGGCCCGCATCGAACCGCAGCTGAACAACCCCGTGTATCAGCGCGTGCAACTCGCCGAACTGGTCCGTGAAGAATTGGCCGAACTCACGCCGCTGGCCATGGAAAAGAACGTGGAATTGGTATTGGAGTGTGATGAAGCGTGTTGGGTGCAAAGCGAGCCGGTAGCACTGGCCATTGTCCTGCAGAACCTGGTGACCAATGCCCTCAACTTTTCTCCACCAGGGAGCGAGGTGGCTGTAGTGGTGCGCAAGGACGAGGCGGGCAGGGTCTGCTTGAGGGTTGAAGACGCCGGCCCGGGGATCGATGAAGGGGAAATCGCAAGGCTGTTCGAGCGGTTTTACAGTCGCGGCAATGCCAATGGCGCGGGCCTGGGATTGGCCATCGTGCAGATGGTGACAAACAAGATTGGCTGCACGTTACGCCTTTACAACCTGTCCAGCGGTGGCGTGTGTGCGGAGCTGGCAATTTAGTGAACTTTTACCCGGCGAATTTTTCCACTGCTCAGAGGTTATGCGAGGGCATGACGCTCGGATGATTCTTGCGAAAAATATCCCCCTGGCAGAGCCTTTAATGACAATAAACCCGTCACAACCCAAGCCCTCATTGCGCCGCGCCATCACGGGGCCGATGCTGTTTCTGTTCATCCTTGGCGATGTACTCGGCGCCGGCGTTTATGCGCTGGCGGGTACCATCGCCGGAGAGGTAGGCGGGGCGATCTGGGTGCCGTTGTTGATTGCGTTGTTTTTCGCCATGTTGACGGCAGGATCGTACGCCGAACTGGTCTCGAAATATCCTCACGCGGGCGCGGCGTCGGTGTTCGCCGAAAAGGCTTTCAAGTCACCGCTGATATCGTTCCTGGTCGGTTTTTGCATGCTCGCCGCGGCGGTGACCAGCGCTGCTGGTCTCTCGCTGGCCTTCGCGGGGGACTATCTTGGCGCATTCATCGAGGTATCACCCCACGTTGCCGCGCTGATCTTCCTGCTGGTCATTGCCCTCTTGAATGCGCGAGGGATCAAGGAATCTCTGGGGGCGAATCTGCTGATGACCGTGATCGAGCTGTCCGGGCTGATGTTGGTCATCGTTGCTGCGGGTTACTTTTTCAGTTCTGGCGAAGCTGAACTGGCAAGGGCGCTGGAATTCAAGCCTGGGATCAGTCCAATGCTGGCGGTGTTGGGCGCGGCGTTGCTCGCGTTCTATTCATTCGTGGGTTTTGAGACGTCCGCCAATCTCGCGGAAGAGATCAAGGATGTCCGCAAGGTATACCCACGGGCCTTGTTCGCGGCGCTGATTACCGCAGGAGTGGTTTACATGGCCGTTGGGGTCGCCGCGTCCTCAGTGTTGCCAACGGAGAAACTGCTCGCCACATCGGCCCCATTACTCGAAGTGGTTCGGACTTCCGGGCTCGACATTTCGCCGCGCCTGTTCGCCTTTATCGCGCTCATCGCGGTGGCCAACGGAGCGCTGTTGACCATGATCATGGCCAGTCGACTCACTTACGGGATGGCAAACCTGGGGCTGTTGCCAGATGTCCTGGGACGGGTCCTGCCGCACAGGCGCACACCGTGGGCGGCGATTATTGCAACGACGCTCGTAGCCATCGCACTGACGCTGACAGGAACGTTGGCGACCTTGGCGCAAACCGTGGTGCTGCTTTTACTGTTTGTGTTCCTCAGCACCAACATGGCCGTGCTGGTGCTACGCAAGGACAAGGTTGCAGAGGAACATTTTCAGGTTCCCACTTGGGTACCCTGGCTGGCGATCCTGTCTTGCCTGGTATTGTTGAGTCAGCAAGACCTGGGTACGTGGCTGCGAGGCGGGGCACTTATCCTGGTGGGAATGCTGCTGTATGTCTTTGCCCGAATGGCTGTGCCGGCAGTTGTTAAACCAGACTAGACAACGGCCGCACCGCAAGCAGACGCGCCTTGTGCAGGAGCGGATCACCTACACCGATGGCGGACGACGCTCCGATACGCGCGCTCTTGGCCACAGCAGCGCGGCCAGGCCAATGGCGTAGACAACCGCAAACAGCATGTAGGCGATTCGGCTGGAAAACAGCTGGGGCGTCTCTGTTGGCAGTGGCGATACACCGAGGCCGAACAGAATAACGAAGGTGATCAGCCCGCCGCCGAATATCTTCCCGGTGGCGTTGCCGACGGCGGCTTTGCCGGCAAACAGCAGGCTGACCAGCAACAGGATCAGCGCCACCAGCCACAGGGTCGGGCGCAATTCAAACAGCGTGAAGGCCACGGACGCCGCCATCCCGCCTAGCAGGTTGACCAGTACCAGGCCAAGGGCGGTGCGGCTGCTCATGCCCAGGGAAAACTGGCTAAGCAACGAGGCCACCGTGATCGGTACGACGATCGCCGTGGCCAGCCGCGGGTCGCTCAGGCACAGCGCAACCATGGCCAGCAGAATCGTCGCGCTGGCCATGGCCTGGCGAATCACCAGCGTCTGCTCGTGTGGCTGGGCGGCGGCCTGCCTGGCATGTTCACCGGCAGGGTCGGGCAGCAGCGCATGGGCGCCCCAGGTCAGCAGCAAACCCAGGCCGATCGCCTTGACCAGTACCAGCACAATGGATTCGCCCAGATCGCTCTGCGCGATATCGAGCATCGGCACCACGATGGCGATCACCAGCATCAGCGCTGGTCCCGCACCGCCAGGTTGCCGGCCTTGCGCGGTAAAACAGGCGAGATAAAACAGCCAAAGCAGCGGCAGCAATATCCATGGCCGCTCACCGAACATACCCGTCACACCCACCAGCAGCGCGCCGGTGAGCATACTTACCAGCAACGTTATCAACCCTTGAGACAGCGCTGGCGCGCGGCGGCTGGCCAAGAGGAACTGGACGGCGAACAAGGGCGCGAGAAACGGCAGGATGTTGCCAAGGACCAGGCCCGCGCCCAAGCCCACGGTCACTGCCAGGGCGACACGCAGTCCCTGGCGTTTGATCCGCAGCAGCTCAAGCTCCGCCTGCCCGTCAATTGACATAGTTCAGCCAGGCGCCCAGCCGTGTCATGAAAGCCCCCAGCGCGTTAGTCATGGGGTTGTCATCGGTATAGATCACCACGCTCACCTGCGAGCCGTAACGCGGGCCGATCGGGTGCGGTTCCTCCACTATCAGGCGTACCGGAAAGCGCTGCGGGTCGCGCACCCAACCACTCTGGTTGCGCACCGAGGGCAGGGCCGAGTTGCTGCTGCCCTGTTGCGCGACACCCCAGCCGACGCTTTCAACGCGACCTTTGAACACACGGCCGGGCAATACATCGAACACCAGTTCCGCCGGATCGTCGGCCTGCACATGTTCCAGGCTGTTTTCCTTGAACGCGGCAGACACCCATACCGTGCCCCTGTCGATGAAGGTCAGTGCCGGTTGGCCGGCGCTGACGACCTGACCGACGGCGAGCTGGAGATGGGTGATCACGCCGTCGGCGGGTGCGATGACTTCGGTACGCACCAGATCGAGCCGGGCTTTTTCCAGCGCGGCCAGGGCTTGCTTGAATTGCGGGTTGTCGTTGCCTTTGGGCCCCAGTTGCTGGCGCGCCCGCTCCAGGTCGGCCTGGGCCTTGCTCACGGCCGCCTCGGCGGAGCCCAGCGAGGCTTTCGCTTCATCCTGGCGGGCGGCGGCGAACACGCCACGCTCCACCAGTTGGTTCACCCGTCGGGCTTGCTCGCGAATGTTGTCGCGCTGCGCTCGCGCCGACACCAGCTGCGCCTGGGCGGCATCCACCGAGGCGGTGCTGGCACCCACTGCCTGGCCGGCTTCCTCCAGCCGTGCCTCAGCCTCGCTGACGACAAGTCTGTAGGGTTGCGGGTCGATACGAAACAGCACCTGGCCGGTCTTCACCCGGGCATTGTCGAGCACCGTTATTTCTGTCACACGGCCACCCACCTCGGCAGCCATTTCCACCACATAGGCTTGCACCACGGCTTGCGATGTCGAGGGCGTGCGGCGCTCCATGAAAATCGAGAGGGTGAACAGCACGGCGATCGACACTGCAACGCCCAGGGCAATGCGCCGTAGCGGATTGGCTGGCGCAGGCTTTTCAGGAAGCGGTTCGGTTTGTAACTCAGGCTCGACGGAACTGGGCGAATCGGGCATATCGGCACCTGCAAGTCATGGCCATTCAAAAAAACAGCTGACAGAGCGCCGGGGGCGGCGACCCTGGCATCGGATCAGACCGCGTCGGCAGCGGTATTGACCCGTGCGGTGCGGATAAACAACGCGCGCATTTTCTCCCAGAAATTGCCACCCAGGACGAAGAAGCTGCCGATCAACAGGACATCGCCAAGCAGTTGCAATGCCCAGCTGTTGGGGCGAAAGCCGGGCGCGAAGGCATCGATATAAGGTTCAAGAAAAGAGCACAGCAACGGCAGGCAGAACATCACCAGGCCAATACGGTGGCGGGTGACGCTGACCTCCTGCTCGGCACTGGGCACAAGGCCCGACACATAACCGAACACCTTCTGCTTGAGCTCTTGAAAACCCGCCTTGCCCATCACCGCGATGACCAGCAGCAACAGCACCTTGTTGATGATGAACAGCGCGCCGGTGATCGCCGCGATGGTGGAGCGGGGCACATCCGCAGCCGCTGCCAACGGCACCAGCAACCATAACGTGAGCATCAGGCAAAGAATGGCGATGCCTGCCTTGAAGCGCCATTTCGCGGACTTTGACGTGGCCGGAGGCTGTACCGTGCTCATGCTGCCTTACCTTTGTTTGAGTTGTTATGGCTTTTGGTCTGGAGCGAAACTGAGCTTAGCAGCTGGATTGTCAACGCATTCAGCGCTGTCGGTATTTTCTGCGCAGGGACCGAATCCGTTCATGCGTGGGATACAGCTCGCCCTCACATCCGATGCTGCTCCAGCAGAAAGTCCACAAACACCCGTACCCGCGCCGGCATTGCCGCGCCCCCCACGAAGACGGCATGGATCGGCTCCCGGTCTCCGGGGTTCCAGGCATCCAGCAGCGCTACCAGATCGCCGCGTTGCAGGTCCTCGGCCACGCTGAACTCGCCGATACGGGCGATGCCTGCGCCTAACCGTGCGAACTGTGCCAGCGCCTCACCACTGCTGCATTCGATGTTGCCGCTGACCTTCAGGGAAAACGCTTTGCCGCCGCGGGTGAACGGCCAGTTAGGTTCGGCGCGACGGAAGTTGAAGCGCAGACAGTTGTGCCGCAGCAGGTCTTCCGGTTCCTGAGGTGTGCCATGGCGTTGCAGATACTCGGGCGAAGCCACCACCACCTGGCCGGTGTCGCCGATCCTGCGGGCGGTCAGCGGGCTGTCGGGCAGATGGCCAAACCGCACCGCCACATCGGCCTGGCCGCCGAGAATGTCGACTACTTCATCGCCAAGGGTGAGGTCGACGACAATGTTCGGGTAGCGGGCGCTGAATGCGGCCACCAGCGGAACGATGGTCTGTCGCCCGTGGCCAAGGGCGGCACTGACCCGCAAACGGCCCTTGGGCACGCCCTGGTCGGCGATGGCTTCTTCGACCTCGGCCATGTCGGCGAGGATCCGCCGGGCTGCGCGCAGGTAAGCCTCGCCTTCGGCGGTGAAGGTGATCGATCGGGTGGTGCGCAACAGCAGCCGAGTGCCCAGGCGTAGTTCGGTACGCGCAATGATCCGACTGACCGCCGAGGGTGTCAGCCCCAATACGCGCGCCGCGGCTGACAAGCTGCCTTCCTGCGCCACCGTGGCGAATATGGCCATTTCACCTGATCTGCCGTTGAAGTCCATTTGTGCTCCCTAGGCAAAGGTCTTTGCCAGAAATGCTGTCTACCGCCTTGGAAGGTTGAATCGTAGCATTTGCGGCACAGATGAGGAGACTTCCAATGCGTATCAATCCACCACTTGTCGCACTCGCCATTGGTGCCTTTGGCATCGGCGTTACCGAGTTTGCCCCCATGGGCATGTTGCCGGGCATTGCCGCGGATCTCGGCGTTTCCATTCCCGCCGCGGGTCTGTTGGTCAGTGCCTACGCCCTGGGCGTGCTGCTCGGCGCGCCGCTGATGACCTTGACCACCGGCAGGATTCCCCGACGCTATCTGCTGATCGGACTCATGGCGATTTTCACCTTGGGTAACCTCATGTCAGCGCTGGCGACCGATTACTACAGCCTGATGGTCGCCAGGGTCGTGACCTCACTGAACCACGGCGCGTTTTTTGGCGTCGGCTCCATCGTCGCCGCGAGCGTGGTCGCCCCGGAAAAACGTGCCGGGGCGGTCGCCGCCATGTTCATGGGCCTGACTCTAGCGACCATCGGCGGTGTGCCGTTGGCGGCCTGGTTTGGCGATTTGTTTGGCTGGCGCACCGCGTTCTGGGGAATTACCGGATTGGGCGTAGTGGCTATGGCCGCGTTGTGGTTCGCGCTGCCCAACCTGCCGGCGCCGCAAAGCAGCGGTGTGCTGGCGGAAATTCGGGTGCTGGGCCGTGGCCCGGTGCTCGGAGCGTTGGCCCTGACGGTAGTCGGCTCAGGCGCAATGTTCACCGTCTTCACTTACATCGCTCCGATCCTGAGCAGCGAGACCCATGCCTCCAGTGCCTTTATCACGGCGATGTTGGTGCTGTTCGGCGTGGGGCTGACGCTGGGAAATATGTGGGGCGGCAAGGCCGCGGATCGCTCGATCGACCGGACCCTGATCGTTTCCCTGAGCGTGCTGATCCTCGTCCTGCTGGCGTTCACCGTACTGATGCGCTGGCCGCTGCCGGCTGCGGTTGCCATCCTGATCTGGGGGATCGCCAGTTTTGCCTTGGTGCCGCCATTGCAGATGCGCGTGATGGAAGCCGCCAAGGATGCGCCCAATCTGGCCTCGGCGGTGAATATCGGCGCCTTCAATTTCGGCAACGCCATTGGTGCGGCGCTGGGCGGCGCGGTGATCAACGCGGGGTTGGGTTACCCGGCGATTTCCCTGGCCGGCGCGACAATGGCGGGCCTGGGACTGCTGATGGTGCTGGCTTTTGCCTGGCGTGCCCGAGGGGTTGCGGCTGCGACGGTGTGAAGGTGGCGCGATTGGGACGCTCGGCCGGCTGAAAACCTCCATGGCCGCGCGAAGCGGGCACGTTGGGACTATGCTCATTGCCACTACCGTCAATGCGCTGGTTTCAGTCGCTCGCCAAGGAAAGGAGTCTGTACGTGTCTGATACTTCATGCCCGGTTCCAGTATTGAAATGGCCCTCGATCCATAAAACCCTTTGGCGCTTCGCCGGCTGCGTGACCGGGCTGGCGATGCTTGCCGCCCATCCAGCCCAAGCGGCCGACAGCTCTACCGCAAGCCATAGCATCGCCTTCAGCAATTCCTACGCGGGCAGTGATTTTCGCAAGGTGATGGTGCGCAACTGGCAGGAGATCGCGCTCCAGGCGCAGAAGGATGGGTTGATCCGCGAGGCTCCGGTGGTCAGCGCCAACAACTCGGCGTCGGAACAAGCGGCCCATATCCAGGACATGATCGTCAATGGCGTCAACGCTATCGTCGTCCTGGCCGCCTCCGACACGGCGCTGAACGGGGTGATCCGCGATGCCTGCAATGCCGGCATCGTGGTGGTGGTCATGGCCAGCCTGGTCAGCGAAAGTTGCGTCTATACCGTGGACTACAACTGGTCCGCCATGGGCCGCGTGGAGATGGATTACATCGCCGAGCGCCTCAAGGGGAACGGAACGCTGCTGGAGATCCGCGGCATTGCCGGCGATGCCACCGATAAAAACATCAGCGACGGCATTCGCAAGGCCGCCAGCGACTATCCAGGCCTGAAATTCGCCAAGACCGTGTACGGGAACTGGACGGCTTCCGTCGCCCGCAAAGAGGTGGCGCTGGCGCTACCGTCGCTGCCGAGCATCGATGCCGTGGCGACTCAAGGAGGCGACGGTTATGGCGCGGCCATGGCGTTCAAGGCGGCGGGACGGCCTTTGCCGATCATCGTGATGGGCAATCGTCAGGACGAACTCGCCCTGTGGAAACAGGAACGCGATGCCAATGGCTACGAGACCGTCTCTGTTTCTGCCTCCCCCAGCGTTTCGCAGGTAGGTTTCTGGGTGGCGCAGCAGATTCTGGCGGGCAAGCAGGTGCCGAAGTTCGTCGAAGTGCCGCTGGTGCGTATCGATGCGAAAGACCTGGACGCCTGGCTCGCAACCATGCCGGTGGGCGGTGCCGCCAATCCTTTTTACAGCCAGGCCTCCGTGGCTGCGATGATCGACGCGGCCAACAACAATACGGCGCCGCCGGCGACGCCTGTGCCGGAGGTTACGCAACAGTAGTGGCGGCCGGGGAGTGGGGAGGCGCAGCGCCATGGTGACATTCAAGCCCGTCACCGACAGGCCCATTGCCGTCAGGATCGGGCTGGCGGTCGCCGCGCTGGTATTCCTGATGCTGGCGGTGTCGCTAGTGAACCTCTACGGCTTGCGAGGCATGGTCCGCGCGGTGGATTCCGCCAGCCATTCGGCGGAGATCCTGGCCTCGGTCAACGGCGCCACCGGGCGTGTGGAAAACTTCATCGCCACCCGCGACCCCGAAAGCCTGTCCCAGGCCGAAGGGATGGTGGCGACGGCGATCGCCGGCCTCAGCGCCATTCCGGCGGCCGAGGCGCAATCGCTCAAGGGCAGCCTGGAGCGGCTCGCCGCGGCGATCACCGCCTTGCGCGCGGCGACCCTGACCATGGATGGCGAAACGGAGAACATGACCGCCCACTACGGGCGGATGCGCGAGGCGACGATCCTCGTCGAACAGGGCATCGCCGATGGGCTGAAGGGACTTGATTCCCGCACCGCCGAGCACGAGGCGCGGGTAGCCGACATCGAAAGCGCGCACCGCATCCTGGACGTCCTGCGCAATGGCGAACGGATCATCACCGCCCATGTGGCCAAGGTGTTGGTGACCGGGGATGCGGTGGCTGCCACCGCGGCGCGCAACGCCTGCGCGGCGCTCCTGCCGGTGGTCGAACAACTGCGCGAGGTGATGGGAGCACCGCAGGAAACGGAGATTCTGGACCAACTGGCGGCGACGGTCGCCGCTGCCAGCGCGGCGGTGGGGCACCTTGGTGAGGCCCCCAGGCTTCGGGGAGACGAAGCTTTGCGGCATCTGGCCGCCGTCGGGGATGCGGCCACGCGGCTCGAGGCGATGCTGGCTGACGCGGATGGGCTCGTCGGCCACGACGCCAGCGACATTCAGGCAGCGACCGGGTTGCTGCACAACGCAGCTGCGTTATCCAAGCGTTTCGCCGAGCGTGTCGCCACGCTGGAAGCCCAGACCTTGTCGTTTCGCCTGTCACCGTCGGCCGAGACCGCCCGCTCTGTTGGCCTGATTCTCGACGAGCTCTCCCGTCTCGCTCGGGTTCTGCCTTCGTCCGTAAGGCTGCAAGCCCAGGCGACGCCCCTGACGGTCAGCGATCAGATTGCCGGCTACCGGGCGGCCTTCGCCAGGTTCCATCAGGCGAGCAATGCCTTGAGCGCGGCGCGCGACGAGGTTCGCAACGAGGCACGGAGCGCCGGCCTGTTGGTTGCGCGCTTTGCGGGGGAAGCGCGCTCCGACGCCTTGGTCCACAACGATCGCGGCATGCTTGCGACGATAGTGGCGGGCACCGTCGCCGTCCTGCTGGCCGGTGCCATCGCCTGGAGCACGTCACGATTTGTCGCGCAGCCCATTGTGGCCCTGGCCTCGGTCATGCGCCGGCTTGCGGCCGGCGACCTGAACGCCGAGATCGCCAGCGCCGCACGCGGTGACGAGATTGGAATCATGACCCGCGCTGTACGGGTGTTCCAGGAGAATGCCCTGCGCATCCGGGTGCTGGAGGCCGAGGCCGAGGCCGAGCGACAGCAGGTCCAGGCCTCTCTGGAGCGAATGGTCGCCGAACGGACCGACACGTTGCACCAACAGACCGACATACTGGAGGCGCAGGCCGTCGAACTCATTCAGGCGCGCAACCAGGCCGAGACGGCCAACCAGGCAAAGAGCGATTTTGTCGCCACGGTCAGCCATGAACTGCGCACCCCTCTGACGCTCATCCTCGCCCCCCTGGAGCAGCTCTCGGCGGCGACCACCCCGCCGGCCGACTGGCGGGTGCAGGTCGAACGCGCCCAACGCAACGCATTGCGCTTGATGAACCGGGTGAACGACATCCTCGATTTTTCCAAGGCCGAAGCTGGCAAGTTCGAGTTGTGTCCCTCGCCAGTTGATTTGAACACGGCGGTGGGGGTGCTGGCCGAGGACGCCGCCATGGTCGCCGAGGGCAAAGGTTGCACCTTGACTTGCAGCATCGATCCCGCGCTTGGCACGGTGTTCCTGGACCCCCGGCACTTCGAGAAAATCCTCCTCAACCTGGTGAGCAATGCCATCAAGTTCACGCCCGCCGGCGGCACCGTGCATTTGGCAGTGACGCTGATCGATGGCGAGCGATTCGAGCTCGCGGTGCAGGACTCGGGAATTGGCATTGCGCCGGACAAACTGCCGCTGCTGTTCCAGCGTTTTTCCCAGATCGACAACTCCGCCACACGTCATTACAGCGGCACCGGCATTGGTCTGGCCCTGGTCAAGGACCTGGCCGAACTGATGGGCGGCGAAGTTGCCGTCAACAGCGAACCTGGAAGGGGTTCGTGCTTCGTTGTCCGGCTTCCGCTGGGGGCTGAGCAGAACACCCTGCCGACCGAAGCCAGCCATATGCTTGAGCGATCATCAGCGGGCACAACCAGTACGCTGGAGCAGCGCCACCTGCGTTTTGACGACGGCCGCCAGGGCAGTCGCAACGACCTCGCTTCGACGCAAGGCGCAGACGGCGAGCCGCATCCGGAGCATGCCCTGCGATCCAGGGTGCTGGTGGTGGACGATAGCCCGGAAATGCTCAGTTATCTCAGCGAGCTTTTGCACAATGATTACATCGTTGTCACCGCAACGGATGGAGAGGAGGCCTGGGCACTCCTGCAGCTTCGACCCATCGATGTGATCGTCTCGGATGTGATGATGCCCAGGCTCGACGGTTTCGGTCTGACCGCCAGAATCAAAGCCAGCGCCGGTTTCGCCCATTTACCAGTAATCCTGGTGACCGCCCGCGGCGGTAGCGAGGCCTGCATCTCCGGGCTGGAAAGTGGCGCCGACGACTATATCGCCAAACCCTTCTCGCCGCTGGAACTCAAGGCTCGGGTACGTGCGGCGCTGCGCATGAGCCAGGTGCAAAGCGAACTGCAGGCAAAATCCCGCCAGGCAGGCATGGCCGAAATCGCCACGACTGTGCTGCACAACGTCGGTAATGTCCTCAACAGCGTGAACGTATCGGCAGAACTGGTCAGCAGCCAGATGCGCACCTCCAAGGCCCAGGGGCTGGGCAAGGTGGCGCGGCTGATGAACGAACACGTCCACGACCTGAGCGATTTTCTGACCACGGACAACAAGGGAAGGATGCTGCCCGATTACCTGCTCAAGCTGGCGCAAGTGGTGACGGAAGAACAGCAGGGCATCATCGAAGAGCTCGGGCAACTCATCAAGGGCATCGACCACATCAAAACCATCGTCGCTGCGCAGCAATCCTATGCCGTTGCTGTCAGTGTCGTCGAGACAGTACCGGTCCCGGAGCTGATCGATGATGCCTTGCGCATGAGTGCCGGATCACTGGCACGCAAGGAGGTGACGGTGGTCAAGAACATCGCCGACTTGCCCCTGCTGTCGCTGGACCGGCACCGGGTGCTGCTGATTCTGGTGAACCTGATCCGCAACGCCAGGCAGGCGCTGGATGGCGTGAGCGATCGCAGCCCCTGCATCACGTTCTGCGCGTCCCTTGTCGACGGATCAGTATTGCGTATCACGGTGGCCGACAACGGCAACGGGATTGCGCCAGAGCACCTCGCGCGGATCTTTTCCCATGGCTTCACCACTCGCAAGGACGGCCACGGTTTCGGCCTGCACAGCTGCGCGCTCGCCGCGCAGGAAATGGGTGGCAGCTTGAGCGTGCACAGCGACGGGGCCGGGCAGGGCGCGGCCTTTATTCTTGATATTCCCCTTGAGGCTGCGCTGGGTAAACGCTAGGCATCTCCCTGGGGGAAACAATCAAAAATCTATTGTCGCCAGAGTGGTTGCGGTCGGAAATGATCCTGGAGGAAACGCAAAAATTTGAGCGTTCTTGCGGGCAGCCCTTCGCGTTGATGCGTCAGCGCAACAATATTGGCCTCTGGCAGTTTCCAACCCGGCAGTAGTCGTATCAACGTCCCCTCCGCCAGCGCATCGGCAACGTCCCATTCAGAACGCATGATGATGCCGTTCCCTTCGCAAGCCCATTGCCGAATAACACTTCCATCGTTGCAGCTCAGCGCTGGGCGGATTCGCACGTTGTGTGTTTTACGCGCGCGTGTGAAATGCCAGAGCGTGACGTCTTCGTTGTTTTCCCGCAGTGCGATGCAGGGCAAGGTAGCGAGCTGGTCGGGATGTTCCGGCAGCCCGTGCTGTTCAATAAAGTCCGGTGAGGCGCATACGTAGCGACGGTTGGGGGCAATGGGATGGCCCACCAGGTTGGAGGTGCGCAGTTCGCCGATATGGATAACGACATCAAAGCGGTCAGTCGCTTCGACCATAGGCTGTTCCGACAGACTCAATGCTATCTCTACATCTGGATGCAGGCGCTGGAAAGCAGCCACCGCGGGTGCCACGTGCAATCGCCCAAATCCGAACGGTGCGTTGATTTTCAGTTTGCCGACGAAGCCACTGCGCCGCTCTTGCAAATCAGCCAATAAGGAATCGAACTGCTCGACCAGCTCGGCCCCACGCTGGCACAAGAACTCGCCCTCATCGGTAAAGCGCAGCTGCCGGGCTGACCGATCCAGCAATCGAATCGACAGCTTTCTCTCCATTTGCTGAAGGCGTTGAGTCACCGCCGAAGGCGTCAGACCCAGCTTGCGTGACGCGGCCAACAAGCTCTCGCTTTCCCGGATGACCAGGAGAAAGCGGAGATCAAGTGTCTCGTTCATTAAGAATCACTGAATATTAGAATTAGGAGGTTTAAATTTTAATCTGAAACTGGAGGCTTAGAATAGCGCTATTCCAGGAGACCAGACATGTCAGCATTCACTCATATCGAAACCCCCGCCTTATTGCTGGAGCGCGATCAACTCGATGCGAACATCCAGCGGATGCGCCAAAAGCTGGCAGCATTCAACGTGGTCTTACGGCCACACGTGAAGACCAATAAATCGTTGGAAGTCACCGAGCGATTGTTTGCCGGCGGGCGCGGCCCGATCACTGTTTCAACCTTGCGGGAGGCCGATTTCTTTTTCGAGGCCGGGTTCACCGACATCTTGTATGGCGTTGGCATTGCGCCTAACAAATTCGCCCATGCCGCTGCATTGATCGGTAAAGGCGCACAGCTCAAGTTGGTACTCGACAATCTGGACACCGCCAGGTTACTGGCCGAATTCGCCGAAACGTCGGGTCATGTTTTTGATGTTCTGCTGGAAATCGATTGCGACGGTCACCGTTCCGGTCTTGGCCCGCAGTCACCGCTGCTGGTGGAAATCGCGCAGTTGCTCAGCGTCAGTGGTGTCAGGGTCAGCGGCCTGATGACACACGCCGGCAAGTCTTACGACAGTCAGTCAATCGCTGAAATCGAAGCCAGCGCCCGGCATGAACGCGCGGCGATTATCGCTGCCAGCCAAATGCTGACGAGTGCAGGCTTCGACCTGTCGATCATCAGTGTCGGCTCGACACCCACGGCACTTTTTACTGAGGATCTATCCGGGGTGACTGAAGTACGTGCGGGTGTGTTCGCCTTCTTCGACCTGGTCATGGCGGGCTTGGGCGTTTGTCAGGTGCAGGATATCGCCGTCTCGGTTCTGACGACTGTAATCGGTCATCAGATTGAAAAAGGCTGGATCATTACGGATGCGGGATGGATGGCACTTTCCCGTGATCGTGGCACCGCCAGACAAGCGGTCGATCAGGGCTATGGCATCGTCTGTGACGCCGCTGGCCAGCCCATTGGCGACCTGATCGTCAGCGCCACCAATCAGGAGCACGGGATTATTTCATCGCGGACCGGGAAGCTTGCAGCATCAAGCTTGCTGCCCTTGGGCACGCTGCTGCGGATCCTGCCGAACCACGCCTGTGCCACCTCAGCACAGCACGCGGGCTATCACGTTTTCAGCGAGGGGCGCAGTGTGGGGTACTGGCCACGCATCGCGGGTTGGTAACTCATTCAGCTGAACTCACAACTTTGACCGATCAAGGAGGGGCCAATGAAGTTGATCGCAGCAGAGAAGTTGCCTGTACCCGGTGGGCATTACTCACATGGGGTCATGGCAGGAAAACTTCTTTTCATCTCCGGCCAGTTGCCGTTTCCACCTGATGCACAAGAGTTCCCCGATGGCGTAGAAGCCCAGGCTATTCAGGCAATGGCAAATGTACAAGCGGTGCTTCAGGCAGCGGGGGCTTCGCTTAGTCACTTGGTCAGCGTGCAAATATACATCGTTGATGTTGCTGACTGGCCGACCGTGAATCTTGCGTATTCAACGCTGATGGGGCCGCACCGTCCCGCAAGAGTGATCATTCCGTGTGGTCCACTGCATCACGGGGCTTTGGTGGAAATTTCAGCAGTGGCTGAAGTTTAAATACTTTTCAAGAAGGGCAGTCGTTATGAATTCGATTGAAAACAATCTTCAGCAAACACCTGTGAAACTCGTCCTGTTCGATTTGCTCACCGCTCTGCTGGACTCGTGGACGCTATGGAATAGCGTGGCAGGTTCCGATGAAATGGGCCGCACCTGGCGTATGGCTTATTTGAAGGCGACATACGGCTGTGGTGCTTACCGGCCTTATGAAACGTTAGTCGAAGAGGCTGCGATCAGTGTCGGACTGGGCAAGGAGGCCGCGCAGAATCTGGAGGCACGCTGGACGCAGTTACAACCTTGGCCTGAGGCCAAACGCGTGCTCACCGAGTTGGCGCCGCACTACAAACTCGGGGTGGTGACCAACTGTTCGGAGCGGTTGGGGCGCATCGCAGCGGATCTTCTGGAAGTGCCATTTGACGTAGTTGTCACTTCTGAACAGGCCGGCTTCTACAAACCCGATGCGGAACCTTACAGGCTCGCCCTGCAAATAGCGCGGGTGGAGCCCGCTCACGCCCTATTCGTGGCGGGCTCTGCTTACGATCTGTTTGGCACGCAGAAAGTTGGCTTGCCAACCTTTTGGCACAACAGAATAGGGCTTGATGCGCCGGAAGGTGCGCCTGATCCGTTAATCATGCGCCCGACCCTGAATAGCCTGGTTGAGGATATTAAAAGTCTGGGCGGCAGATAAACGTGGTGGTGCTCATTCCCGTCATTCTCTGAATCAGTCCCGATAGAGGCGGGCGCTTACAGTGGCGTCTCCACCGGACAGCACCTTCAACCTGCCGCGAACACACGCGGCCTGTAAGTTCAGTTATTCCTGCTCTTACTTCAAAACAAATTCTTCCATCAAAGGAAGGTGTATGTAACGGGTGCTGTGGTCCGAGGACCTCGCACGCGTCCCAAACGAGGTTCCGCCATGTCTGCTGAAACCCAAATCCGCAAACCGTTCTACAAGATTCTGTATCTCCAAGTCCTGTTCGCGATCGCAATCGGCATCCTGATTGGCCACTTCTATCCGGAAACCGGTACCACGTTAAAACCGCTCGGCGATGGTTTTATCAAGCTGATCAAAATGATCATTGCGCCCATCATCTTTTGTACCGTAGTCACCGGCATCGCAGGCATGCAAAACATGAAAGCGGTGGGGAAGACCGGTGGCTATGCGCTTTTATACTTCGAGATTGTTTCGACAATTGCCCTGTTGATCGGGCTGGCTGTGGTCAACGCCGTGCAGCCAGGCGCCGGTATGCATATCGATCCGTCCACGCTCGATGCGTCGGGGATTGCTGCGTATGCCGCTGCAGGCAAAGAACAGAGCTCCATTCAGTTCCTCCTGCACATTATCCCCAACACGATAGTTGGCGCGTTTGCTGAGGGGGAGATCCTGCAGGTGCTGTTTTTCTCTGTACTGTTTGGCTACGCGCTGCATCGCATCGGTGATTATGGTCGGCGAGTGTTCGAGTTCATTGAGAGCATCTCCCAGGTCCTGTTCAGGATCATGGGCGTGGTCATGAAAGTCGCACCCATTGGTGCGCTGGGTGCGATGGCTTTCACTATCGGTAAGTACGGTGTCGGTTCTTTAGTCCAGTTGGGCTACCTGATGCTGTGTTTTTACTTCACCTGCGTGGTCTTCGTACTGGGGATACTGGGTACGATCGCGCGCCTGCACGGGTTCAGCATTTTCAAGTTCATCAAATACATCCGCGAGGAGCTTCTGATCGTCCTGGGTACCTCGTCGTCCGAGACCGCGTTGCCACTCATGATCGTCAAGATGCAAAAGCTCGGTGCGCAGAAATCCGTCGTGGGCCTGGTCATCCCGACCGGTTATTCCTTCAACCTCGATGGCACTTCCATCTACCTCACCATGGCGGCGGTCTTCCTGGCCCAAGCCACCGATACGCCCATGGACATTACGCACCAGATCACGTTGTTGCTGGTCTTGCTGATCACTTCAAAGGGCGCGGCGGGTGTAACGGGCAGTGGCTTCATTGTCTTGGCGGCCACGCTGTCGTCAGTGGGCCATGTGCCGGTGGCGGCGCTGGCCTTGATTCTGGGGATAGACCGTTTCATGTCCGAAGCGCGGGCGTTGACCAATCTGATCGGGAATGGCGTGGCCACGATCGTGGTTGCCAAGTGGTGTGGGCAGTTGGACGAAAAGGTGCTTCAAAAAAGGCTGGAAGAGGGCCCTGGAGTGGCGGCTGTCGCTTCGTCGGCAACGCCAGTCGCCTAAGAATCGCAGGGCTGAGGTTGTAAAAAAAGGGACCGCTTTAAAGGGGAGCAGCATCGTCCTGCAACTCGGGCGTGATTTCAATGAGTAGGCTATCGTTCAAGCGGGCGCATGTTTTAACGTGCGTGAATAGCAAAACAAAATAAGGATAGGTTATGCACTCATCCGCTATTTTTGCTGCGGCTGCGCCTGGTCGTTCGCTGCTGCTCTCGCTCGGTCTGCTTGCTGCGGGTATCACCTCGGGCGCATGGGCTGAAGACTATCCCCACGCCCAGGAACCAATTGGCACCGTGGAGCAGATCTATGACGGCGCCATGCTTTCCGATCTGGCGGTCAGTACCTACCGTAATATCGACCGGCTGTTTCCTACCCATAGGATCAAAGCCGGCGCTCACCCGTATGCGCTGCCGAAATCAGACAAACAGTTGCCCAACGTTCGCTTCACTGTTGGCGACAAAAAGTACGACCTGTATGACTTCGTCGCATTGGACAGCATTACCGCGATGCTGGTGCTCAAGGACGGCAAGATCGTGTTCGAGACCTACCAGCGTGGCAACACCGAGAAAACCCGATGGATGTCGATGTCGATAGCCAAGTCCATCACCTCCACGCTGGCGGCTGCAGCGATCAAGGACGGCCTTATCAAGGGCCTTGATGCACAAGTGGTGGACTACGTTCCCGAGCTCAAAGGCAGCGCCTACGAAGGCGTGACCGTACGCAACGTGCTGATGATGTCTTCGGGCGTTAAGTGGAACGAGACCTACACCGATCCGGCGTCCGATCGTCGCGCGCTACTCAAAGCGCAGATATCGCAGAAGCCGCGTTCGGCCATGACCTTGATGGCAAGTTTGCCACGAGCGGCCGAGCCCGGCACTGCCAACACTTACAGCACTGGCGAAACGCAGGTACTCGGCGAGATCGTCCGTGGCGCTGTGAAGATGCCGCTGGCCGATTATCTATCGGAGAAGATCTGGCAGCCGTTCGGTATGGAGAGTGATGCCCGGTGGTGGCTCGATTCGCCTGACGGGGTGGAAATCGGCGGCAGTGGTATCAGCGCCACGCTGCGGGATTATGGACGCTTCGGGCTGTTTTTCATGAACGGTGGCAAGATCAATGGCACGTCGATTCTGCCCGAAGGCTGGGTCAAGGAAGCGACGCTGCCGACCACCCTCAAAGGCGGCAAGTCCCTGGACTACGGTTACATGTGGTGGACGGCGTGGACCGAGCCGTCGGTGAAAGACGGCGCCTATTCGGCGGTCGGTATCCAGGGCCAGAACATCTACGTCAACCCTGCCAATAACGTCGTGATTGTCACCTTCGGGGCCCAGCCCAAGCCGGTGGACAAAGAGCCGATCGACCCGATGGTATTCTTCGATGCCGTGGTAACTGCGTTGAAGTAGATTCGCGCGTCAAGATAGAAAAGAAAATAAAACGGGGGACAGGTTTATTGCGAAAAATAAATCTGTCCCCTTTTCACTATAAATTGAGCCACGACCCATCAGGGAGCCCATGCCATGATCGATCTAAGCACTTGGAACCTGACCATACCGGTCGGCACGCCTGCCCGAGTCATCGAGACGCCACGCCTGGTGGACGGTTACTCGGATGCGTATTTCCGCTCCGGCAATACGTTGTTTTTCTGGGCGCCGGTGACGGGCGGGACTACGTCCAGATCCGAGTTTCCACGTAGCGAACTTCGCGAGACATACAAGAACGGTGAGCTGCGCAATTGGACGTACCCCGAAGCGGATCACCGGATGACGGCCAGCCTGTCCGTCAACCAGGTGCCGTCGGAAGGCAGGGTGGTGATCGGGCAGATTCATACCTATCAGGGCAAGGGCCCGCTGCTCAAGGTGGAGTATGTCTATGACAAGGCTCGGAAGACCGGCAGCGTGATTGCCAACTATCGCCTCAAGCCGGGCAGTACGGACACCAAGGTGGTGATCGTCGAGGATGTCGAGTTGAACAAGCGGTTCACCTACGAGGTTCGTTTGAGCTCGGCGGGCTACCTGAATGTTATTTCCCAAGGATATCGGTGGGGCAGGCAGCTCAGCAAAAGCTGGCAAGGCAAACAGCTATATTTCAAGGCTGGCGTATACACCTTGGATAACACCGGCTACAAGTCCGAAGGCGGCCGGGTAACGTTCAACAAGCTGGAGGCCAGGCACAGCAAGGGTTGATTCGGTAGGCTCGATTGATTGCTTTATCTCAAGCGTTCTCTTCAATCCTGCGCACATCACCCAAGGAGTCGCGCTGCATCGACTGCAGGTTCTTTTCGATGGTTTCGCACAGCGCCTCCATCTGAATCTGATGTTCGCTGTGGCGAAACGGGCTTTGCAGATCGGTGCCGATGCGCTCGATGGCCAGCAGCATGAACCCAACCACGGTCGAAGCCAGCGGCGTGAACCAGCCCAGGGATTCCACCAGTCCAACCGGCACAATCAGGCAGAACAGCGAAATAAACAGCCGTGGAAAATACACATAAGGGTAGGGCAGCGGCGTATTCGCGATCCGCTCCATGCCGCCCTGACTGTTGGACAGGTCCACCAGCGTCGACTCAAGACGCGCCAGGCGAATACTGTCCAAGTGTCCGGCCTTGTATTCGCGCGCGAGCAACGTCGCCGAGCCGGTGAGGATATCGTTGGCAAAGTTATTGGTCGTGCCGCTGCGGGCAAACTCTTCGTCCGGAATAAACGCCCGCACCTCCTCGGGACAAGGCTGGCCTTGCAGATGCGCGGCGAGGCAATTCACATAAGCGACGTGGCGACGCAACAGGGTCGACTTGACCGGATTCACCTCGCTGCCGGGGTCGTCCAGCAGCGTTAGCACCTGACGGGCGAAGCTGCGTGAACTGTTGATCATCGTCCCCCACAGCGTCCGTGCTTCCCACCAGCGGTTGTAAGCACTGCTGTTGCGGAAACTGATCAACACCACCAACGCCGAGCCAAGCAAGGTCAGCGGCATCAGCGGCAGGTTCAACTTGGCGTTGAGAAACAGCATGAAGTCCACCGTGACGGCGATGTCCCAGAGCAACAACCAGAACAAAGCCCAGCCCACGTAGCCCATGGTCTTGACGATCAGACGGTAATTTTTGACGATGGCAGCTTTCAAACGGAAACCTCGTGGCGAGCAGTTAGCTTAAACGCTTAAGCTCGGACGATGCTTGGGGGCAAAGGTTCGGTTGACGCAGGAAGCATGACATTCTGGCCGATGAGATTGGCAAGCAGCCTTAAAAAGGGGCAGATTTATTTCCAGCCAACAAATCTGTCTCCCTTTTCAGCGCTTTTCACCGCGTTCGCTGCAGAACAGTGGTCGGTAATCGGTGTCGTTGCCCGGGAGGGCGCTATCCGCCCGTAATGGTATCCAACTCGCAACGGATGCCGTGCGGTGTCCCTATTCTTTAACGAACTTCAGGCATGCGAACCCAGTCTTGATTTGCAGCTGTTGAATGGGTTCGACGCTTTCCTGGTCGCCGACTTTCTTGACAACGCCTACGCCGCAAAAATATTCGTCGCGATTGAAGATAGGAAGAATGCCTGTCCTGGGCTTGCTCCAAGAGCCTTGGACCAAGGTATACGTGGCGCCGTTCTGTGGAGTGAAAGAGAACGGTATCTGGCAAACGCTGCCTCCTGCCACCCGCCCATAGGTCAGGATCAGCTCCTTATTCACGGCGACCCGAGATTCGATATGGTCGCCGTTAGAGGGCAGGATGGTGTAACCCGCATAGCATCCATTGTCGCTGAACGTCATGGCATCCAGTCTCGCACCATTACCAGCCTTGAGGCGAACCGTTGCGGAGGGTTCACCGGGGGCGGGAACGACATACTGCTTGCCCTGCAAAAACGAAGTGCAACCGCTAATGACCAACACGCCGGCCAGCAAGATACATTGGCTCGGCTTTTGATTGAGGTGCATCCATCTCTCCTTGATTATATTGGGTGCCCTAGTCATCCCGGGGCTTGGGACTGCCGAATAGCGGGCTGATATTTCGGTCCTTAAGCTTTGCTTAAAGAGCAGCCATACGTCTACTTCTGGCCGAAAGTTACCGGTTGCGAAGGGCACCAACCGGCCAAAAGCGGCGTTCGATCCACTACCTTCAGCCGAAGAGCTGAAAACCTCTCGATCAGTGAAAGCTAGTCTCTAAGGGTACGCATTATTTCCTCGACCACCGGCTTCGTGTATTTCTCACTGGGGTCAGTTTCTGGTGGGTCGTTACTGCGGAACCATTCACCTTGATCGAATGCTTGGTAAAGCGAGAAAGCGGGCTGAGGCATGTCGTTAGTCATGCCTACTTCAACCACGGTATTTATGATCCCGTTCATAATGCCGTTGCAAAAATCATAGAGCAGAGATCCTTGTAGATAGCCTTCCGCAACCGCGACGGACAGCTCGTTCAGCACATCATGCGGTGCAACGGCGAACCTTTCGCAAATGGGGACAAGATCACTCAGCGTTAAACCGTCTGCTTCCGCTTTCACCGACAGTTCCTTGAGTTCGATCTTCGGAAACACCATGATCATGAGCTTCTTCCGGTTAGGTGCGAAGATAGCGCTTACAGAGTGGCCGCACAGCGCTGCTACACGTCAGTTCCATGCTGCAATACGGATTCATGGTTGGTCAACTTCAGCTACAGGCAATGTGCGCTTCGGGTCGATAGCGGTCATACACGACCGGCAGCGATCGAGCCGGAGCGGTCTTTTACTTTGCCTGTCCCTGCCGCCGACACGACAATATCAGCATTGAAGACGCCCTTCGTTGTTTCAACTCCAGTTAGCTTCGCGCTCTGGGTCACAAAACCCAGAGCTCGCGTATGAGTGAGAATCTTCGTCCCATAGTTCTGTGCCCCGGCGACCAACGCATGCGTAGCTGCCACTGGGTCGAGTGCGCCTTCTTGAGCGGCACGAGGTATTGATCCAGGCGAATGCGCTTGCGGTTACTCCTGATGCTATATCTCCAGCCTCGATCACCAGCACATTCGCGCCTTTCCTCGCCAACTGATACGCCCACGATGCCCGTGCCAATGACAACTACGCGTTTGCCCTGCATATCACTTTCGTTACTGCCGACGTGAAAAATCAAATACGTCGTCCTATCCGCCTGTCAAGGCTGGAGAGCCGACTGCCTCGACTGGCGACTCAACCCAGGCGTCTTGCCCGTGACGCGCTTGAAAGCGCGGCTGAAAGCGGCCTGAGAGGTGTAGCCCAGGCGCTGCGCCACTTCTTCGATTGGCAGCCTTTCGAGCGTCAGCCACTGGCTCGCGAGCCGCATCCGCAGTTCGGTGACGTAGCGCAGCGGGGCCATGCCGATCGTCGCCTGGAAACGGTCGGCGAAGACCGAGCGTGAGGTATTGCATTGCTCCGCCAGCTGCGCAACGGTCCAGTCGCGGCCCGGTTGTTGATGAAGCGCGAGAAGGGCATTGGCCAGGCGTGGATCGCGCAATGCGGCGACCAGGCCAGAGGCATTACCGCACGCGCACTCCACCCAACCGCGCACGACCATGGCCGCCACCACGTCGGCCAATCGCGCGAGGATGCCGGCGAAACCGACACGTGCGGCGCTGGCTTCGCGTTCCATGGTGGTCAGGATAGGCATCAGTCCGGGGTAACGCTGTCCGCCCGCATCAATCAGCATCAGGCCCGGCATCAGCCTGCCCAGGCCATGGAGGCTGCCCAGTTCGAACTCCATGCAGCCGCTGAACAGAATGGTCGTCGGCGTGGGGCTGGCATCGTTTCCGGTATCCACCGCGCTGACGGCATCGCCGAGGGGAGCGCGGTCCAGGCGATCGATGTCCTGAACCGGCGCGTCCACATGGGACAGTAGTTGGTGGGCCGCCCCATGGGAAATGAACACGGCATTGCCGGCCGACAGCGCATAGATGGTTCCGTCCTCCATCCGCAGCAGTGCATTGCCGACCGCCAGGAAATGGAACCAGGCGTGTCCGGGTTTGGCAGCGAAGCCCAGGCCGAAGGCTGGACCGGCCTGGATACGCCGGTACTCGACGCCGCGCAGGCGCATGCCGCGCAACAGCTCGTTGATGAGATCCGAGGAGAGGGCAAACTGATCGGTGTGCATGGTTCAGGTGTTTTGATCAAAAAGTTGAGGTTTTCGATCATAGATCATCCGGTTTCGCGCGCCTAGACTGCGGGTCGCAATGAAATTCGGAGATCCGTGCAATGACTGAGTGTGTATGTAATGCCGTACCCGGCAGCCGTTCCGGCGTCGGGCCGGATGTGGAGCCGACAACCCCCGCATGGATGGCCGTGTTCTCGTTGGCAATGGGCGTGTTCGGATTGCTGACCGCCGAGTACCTTCCGGCCAGCCTGTTGACGCCGATGGCGAGCGACCTGGGCGTGTCCGAAGCGCTGGCTGGCCAGGCGGTCACGGTGACCGCAGTGGTTGCGTTGTTCGCTGGCCTGCTGGTGCCAGGCCTGACCCGCGGCATCGATCGCCGCTGGGTGCTGCTGGGGTTTTCCATGTTGATGATCGCATCCAATCTGCTGGTCGCCGTGTCCTCCAGCCTCGCGGTGTTGTTGCTGATGCGGATCTTGCTGGGCATCGCCCTTGGCGGGTTCTGGAGCATGGCGGCAGCGGTGGCGATGCGCCTGGTACCGGCGGCTTCGTTGCCCCGAGCGCTGTCGATCATTTTCAGCGGCATCGCCATCGGAACGGTGGTTGCGGTCCCGCTGGGTAGCTACCTGGGCGGGCTGTATGGCTGGCGCAGCGCATTCTTTGCCGCGGCGGCGGTAGGTGTGGTGACGCTGGCTTTCCAGTCGTTCACGCTGCCGCGCCTTGCGCCACGCAGGCCGGCACGCCTGCGCAGCGTACTGGAGGTGTTGCGACGCCCGGGCATCGCCATGGGCATGTTCGCTTGCGTGCTGGTGCACAGCGGGCATTTCGCGATGTTCACTTATATCCGCCCATTTCTCGAAGGGACTACCGGCATCGGCCCGCAAGGGCTGTCGCTGATGCTGCTGGGTTTCGGTGTGGCGAATTTCGCCGGCACGCTCCTGGCCGGGTGGCTGCTTGAGCGCCATCCGCTGGCCACCCTGGTGTTGATGCCGGCGCTGGTGGGTTTTGCTGCACTGGCGCTGGTACTGTTGCCGGCTTCGGTGCCGGGGCAGGCGGTGCTGCTGGCGATCTGGGGCCTGGCCTTTGGCGGTGTGCCGGTGGCGTGGTCGAACTGGGTCGCCAGCGCGGTGCCTGATCAGGCGGAAAGCGCCGGAGGCATGGTGGTGGCGTCCGTGCAGTCGGCCATCGCAACGGGCGCTGCCGGTGGCGGTGCGATGTTCAGCCTCGGTGGCAGCGCCGGCGTATTCGTCGCGGCGGCTGTGCTGATGCTGCTGGCTGCGTTGCTGATTGCGTTGCGGGTGCGGGTTCCTTCTACTCATGAAAATGCGAACCGTGGCCTGCCAATCTAGACCGATTATTTCTTACAGTTATTTATATAGGTCCGGTTCGCATATCCGCGACCATCAAAGCGGCGCTATGGCCCACGTTATTTCCGCTATGAAAGCGCAATCGACGTAACAGCCGCAAAGCTGACGCTTTTCGCCCCGTCAGCTCTGTTCGAGCATGCATTCCCGCTGTTGGATAGTCATCTTGTCGTGTTCGGCTCAAGCCTTAGAATCCGCCCCATCAGCTTCGTCCAACTCTCGATACTCGAAAGGAACACACCATGATGAATGCCATGCAGATGCAAATGCCGATGAACGCCAACATGCCGATGATGCCGATGATGGGCATGCCGATGATGATGGCGACCATGACCTGCGAAATGATGGATGACGGCATGATGTGCAAAATGATGCCCGCCGCCGGCATGGACATGGCCATGTTCAAGAACAGTGCCGACATGATGCAGATGATGATGAACTGCGGCATGCCGATGATGATGCATTGCGGCAACATGAGCATGATGTGCATGTCCCAGGCGAGCATGGCCATGCCGATGGCAAGCATGATGATGCCTGTGCCGATGATGGGTATGCCGATGCCATCGATGAAGTGCGTGATGGAATGTACGGTGATGGCTGATTGCATGATGTGCAAAATCATGCCGATGGCCGGCATGAACATGGACATGATGAAAAACTGCTGCGCGTTGATGATGAAAATGATGAACGACTGCGGTATGCCGATGATGATGAGCTGCAATGGCATGCCGATGATGTGCTGCACCTGCTGATTTCATGTGGCGAGAGAGCTTGCTCCCTTGCCACGATGGATCGTGCCAGCTTCAAGTGAGACGCGGCCGGGCTTTTGTTCGGCTGTTTTTTTCAGTCCAGGCGTTCCGGGTAGGTGACCACCAGGTAGGCCACCGCTTCGCTGTCTGCCGGGTTGCGATAACGGTGTGGCTGGTCGGCATAGAACAGGATCGAGTCGCCGGTGGAGAGCAGGTAGCGCTCCTCGTTGACGCTGATCTCCAATACGCCTTGGGACACCACCAGGTTTTCCTGGACACCGGGGCCGTGACCTTCGGATTGTTCTTCTCCCAGCGGGCTCAGGCGCAGCTCGTAGAATTCCGACTGACGTGCGACATCGAAAGGGAACAGGGAACGGCTGACGAAGGCGCCATTGGCGCTGACCAGGCGTTTGCTCTGGCTGGCCGACAGCACTGCGACCCCTTCGAAAGCCCGGTGCTCGAGGAACGCCGCCACCGAGACTTTCAGACCCTTGGCAATTTTGCACAGCACCTTGATCGAGGGCACGCTGCGCCCGGATTCGATCTGCGCGAGCATGGCCCGGCTCACCCCGCATTGGCGAGCGAGGGCATCCAGGGACAGATGCCGCTTGCTGCGCAGGCGTTGCAGGTTCTGCGCAACCCGCTCGCTGATCGGATCTTCGTCCAGCGCCTCCAACTGATTCAAATCCACTTCTGGTTCTTCGGCGCTCGCCAGAAAACGCGAGGGTTCCTGGGCGCTCACGCGTGATAGGTCCTGGTCGGCTGGGAGGCTTGGACCCACTGGAACGCCTGGTAACCGGCGTTACGTGCGTACATTTCCCACATGGCCCGCGCCAGTGCCTGGGCCTGCTTGCGTTTGCGGAACTGGACGAAGTCGATAACGTTGCAAGTCGGTTTCATAGGGCCTTCGCTGTCATGACCAATGGCGGAATGAACTGAGAGTACGTGGTTATGGTTATAACCATAAATACTGATTGTTTATTTATTAATTCTTTAAAGTTATTAATGAAGCCGCTGTCAAATCACCTGTGCACGCTGCAATTCAGTCAGGGCCAGCGCCTTGAGCTGGGCCAGCAACGGGTCGCGTCGATCCCGCGGATGGTCCAGTTGCACCGTCAGCTCCTGGCGAATGCTGCTGGGGCGGTTGTCCATCACCAAGACCCGGTCACTCAGGTACAACGCCTCGTCGACATCGTGGGTCACCAACAACAGGGCGATGGCGTGCCGCTCGGCCAGTTGCAGCAAGAGGTCCTGCAGTTTCATCCGGGTAAAGGCGTCCACGGCACTGAAGGGTTCGTCCAGCAACAGCACCCGCGGTCGCGAGTACAGGCCGCGGGCAATCGCCACGCGTTGCGCCATGCCGCCGGACAACGCCTTGGGCAAGGCGTCGGCAAAACCGTTGAGGCCAACTTCGTCGATCAACTGCGCGACCCAGGCCTGGTCGTAATCATCGTCATCACTGAAGCCGATGTTCTGTTGCACCGTCAGCCACGGCATCAGCCGTGCTTCCTGAAACACAAAGGCGAGCTGTTCGGTGTGGCTGAGCAGTTGCCCTTCGAAGTCTTTTTCCAGGCCGGCGACGATGCGCAGCAAGGTGCTTTTGCCACAGCCGCTGGGGCCCAGCAGGCTCACGGTTTCCCGGGGCTGCAGCTGCAGGTGGATATTATTGAGCACGGTGGTGGCGGCGAAGGTCTTGCGCTCGACGTGGATATCCAGCAGGGCTTGGGTCATGGCTCAGTCCTCGGTGCCAGTGAAGGTGTCGCGCCAGGCCAGGAAGCGTTTTTCCAGGCCGGCTAGGATGCCGTCGCTGAGCTTGCCGAGCACGGCGAGCGCGATGATGGCCGCCAGGACGATGTCCGGCCGTGAGGTTTCGCGTCCATCGCTGAGCAGATAGCCCAAGCCTTTGGTGGCGGCAATCAGTTCAGCGGCCACCAGGAACATCCAGGCCAGGCTCATGCCGCTGCGCAACCCGGTGAACAGGCCGGGCAGGGCGGCCGGCAGGAGAATCCGCCGCACCAGGCGGCGGCGGTTGAAACCATACATATGGCCGACTTCCACCAGCTTGCGGTCGATGTTGCGAATCGCTGCCACGCCATTGAGGTAGACGGGAAAAAACGCGCCGATGGCGATCAGCACCACTTTCGAGGTTTCGTCGATGCCCAGCCACAGCAGGAGCAACGGCACCCAGGCCAGGCTGGGAATCGAGCGCAGGCCGGCGAAGGTCGGTTCCAGATAGGCTTCGGCTTCCCGGCTCAAGCCAACCCAGGCGGCGAATACCAAGGCCAGGCCGGCGCCGATGGCGAAGCCCAGCAATACCCGCAACAGGCTGGCGCTGATGTGTTTCCACAGCGCCCCTTCGGCGAGGTCGCCGAGGGTCAGGGCGATCTCGCTGGGGGCTGGCATCTGGTAGGAGGGCAGCCAACCGCTGCGCACGATGATCTCCAGGAATACGATGATCAGCACCGGCAGGGCCAGCCCCTTGAGACGCAGTCGCCAGTCGGCATTGAACAAGGGCGCCTTGCTTGTTGTGGGCAAGGCCAGGCGCGGGCTGGAAAGGTCTTTGCTGTTACTGCTCATGGCGGTTCTCCGGCAACGCCGAATCCGCGCCAGGCGCGGATCGGTTGTCGCCTGGGCAATGGTTATTTAAGGGCCACGGCCTGCTGGCGGCCGGTGTCGAGCAGTTGCTCGATGACCTGGTCCACATTCACCCCGCGACGCACCAGTTCCTCGGAAACCAGAATCGGCGCGGCGGCCTTCGAGGCCAGCACGTCCTTGGCGCTCAGTTGTGGGTTGCCCAGGTCAGTGCGTGACAGCTGCAACCTGGCCACTTCCAGCGGCAGCCCCGATTCGTCGGCCAGCAATTTGGCCAGCTCTTGCGGATGGCCTACCGCCCACTCACGGGCCTGTTCGTAGGCAGCGAGCACGGTGTTGATGGTCTGCGGATGCTCCTTTGCATACTTTTCGGTGACGCTGACCACCCCGTAGCTGTTGAAGTCGGGGTTGCGATAGAGCAGGCGCGATCCGGCCTGGACTTCACTGGCGGCCATGTGCGGGTCGAGGCCGGCCCAGGCGTCGACGTCACCTTTTTCCAGGGCGGTGCGCCCGTCCGGGTGCTGCAGGTGGACGAGTTCTACGTCGTCTTTGTCCAGCCCGGCCTGTTGAAGACTGCGCAAGGTGAACAGGTAGGGATCGGTGCCTTTGGTGGCGGCGATTTTTTTGCCCTTGAGGTCGGCGATTGTCTGGTACGGCGAATCCTTGCGCACCACCAGGGCGGTCCATTCGGCGCGGCTGTAGACGTAGACCGACTTGATCGGGCTGCCGTTTGCCCGGCTCAGCACGGCGGCGAGGCTGGCGGACGAAGCGAAGTCGACGCCGCCGCTGTTGAGGTATTCCAGGGAGCGGTTGCTGCCCTGGCTCAAAACCCAGCTCACCTTGGTCTGGGGCAGGGCCTTTTCCAGATAGCCGAAATGCTTGAGCACCAGGCTCACCGGCGAGTAATAGGCGTAGTCCAGATGCACTTCAGCCGGTGGACTTTCTGCGGCCAGGGTCATGGACGGCAGGCCCAGCACCAGAGCGCAGGCGCTGAACAGGTATCTGGCGCGGGCCAGGGAGAAGCGGAGGGCGGGTTTCATCGAGCGGCTCCAGACAAGGCGGCAAGAAGGCAATATTCTTATTTCCGAAAGATCGGCAAGCAGGAGGAAATCCCGCTGGAATGGAATATTGCAGGCTCTGTGCCACAGCCGGAGAAAGGGCGGCTGGCGGGGGCGCGAGGGGGTGGACGTTTGGAGGGCGATGTTGCCCAGTCAACAGTCTGCTGCGGCACTGTTGGACTGCAGACAGCGGTCGCAAGTGACTTATGAGCTTATGCCTTAAAAGAATTTCTGAGTTGAATTACAAGAGCGTTAAGTTCTAAGAAATTCATTCAGGAGTCTTTTCATGAAGCCCCGCCAATTCTTGCAACGTCTACTGCTCAGCACGTTATTTGCCGCACCGTTGGCCCAGGCCGCCGAGCCATTGGTACTGCATGTTGGCGACCAGAACTATTACAACGTGCGGGCTTCGGTGGAGGCTTCGGGTGTGCTGGAAGGCGCCCCCTATCGCGTCGACTGGAAGCACTTCCAAGCGGCCGCCCCACTGGCCGAGGCGCTGAGTACCGGTGACCTGGACCTGGGTTTCCTCGGCGATTCGGGCTTTCTGTTCCTGGCCGCCAAACAGGCACCGGTGAAGTTGATCGGCGTCTCGCGGCAGAACCCTGACACCATCGCGCTGCTCGTGCCCAAGGACTCGCCGGTCAAGACCATCGCCGACCTCAAGGGCAAGAAGGTCGCCTATTGGCCCGGAGCCTGGAGTCAGCAACTGACACTGCGCGCCCTGGAACGGGCCGGCTTGCCGGAAGACCACGTCGACTTCATCAAGCTGATGCCCATTGATGCAGCCGCTGCCTTGCCCCAGGGCAGCATCGATGCCTTTCCGGTGTGGGAGCCCTACATCTCGCAACAGATCCTCTTCTCCGGCGCCCGGCCGATCCTGACAGCGAAGGACCTCATGCCCGGCCTCAGCGCCATTGCCGCCTCGACGCCGGCCATCGACAGCAAGCGTGAAGCCATCGCCGACTTCCTCGGCCGCGTGAAACAAGCCCGCGCCTGGGTCGACAACCACACCGACCAATACGCCGACCTCTGGGCAAAGAAGGCCAATCTTGACCAGGACGTCTCGCGCCATTGGTTGCGCCAGGCCCACATGAGCGTCGGTCCGGTGGACCAGCAGTCCGCCGCCGACCTGCAGAGAACGGCGGACTTCCTGTTCAAGGTCAAGGCGCTGCCGGCTCCGCTGGCCACTGCTGGCGTTATCGACACGTCCTTCAACCAAGCCTTCAGCCATTGAACATTGATGAGCGATGGCCGGTTCCGGACCAAGCCGTCGGCTGGGTGTTGGCAAACGGTCCCGAGCGAACGTTCGTACTGTTTGTTATCGAACAATTGATCAACACCGGTGTTGGGAGGCAGTCACCCTGATTGCGCGGTTTCGTGAGTAACTCACTGTAAATAAAGGGATTTTCCAACTGGCATGAATCATGTTGAGACAGCAACGAGAAAGCGCCCGGATGGGGTGCTGAACCCATCGAGCAGGAGTTCCCATGCCACGTGAAATTCGTTTCAATGCCTTCGAGATGAACTGCGTCGGCCACCAGTCTCCAGGGCTCTGGCGACATCCCCTGGATCGTGCCTGGCAGTATAAAGACCTGGATTACTGGACCGACCTGGCCAAATTGCTGGAGCGCGGCAAGTTCGACGGCATCTTCATTGCCGATGTGATCGGTATCTACGATGTGCTCGGCGGCAATGGTGACGCCGCGATCCGCCAGGCGACCCAAGTCCCGGTCAATGATCCGCTGGCGCTGATCACGCCGATGGCATTGGTGACCGACCACCTGGGTTTCGGTCTGACCGCCTCGTTGACCTTCGAGCATCCCTATCCCTTTGCCCGCCGCCTGTCGACATTGGATCACCTGACCAAGGGGCGCATCGGTTGGAACATCGTCACATCTTACCTCGACAGCGGTGCGCGTAACCTCGGCCAGAAGGCGCTGAGTGATCACGATGCACGCTACGACTACGCCGACGAATACCTTGAGGTGCTCTACAAACTGTTCGAAGGCAGTTGGGAGGAGGGCGCGGTGGTGCGCGACCGTGAGCGCGGCATCTTCAGCGACCCGGGCAAAGTCCATGAGATCCGTCACCAGGGCAAGCACTTCCAGGTCCCGGGTATCCACCTTTGCGAGCCGTCGCCGCAGCGCACGCCGGTACTCTACCAGGCGGGGGCATCGAGCCGTGGCAAGGATTTCGCCGCCGGCCATGCGGAATGTGTATTCGTCGCGGCGCCGTCGAAGGTAATCCTGAAGAAGACCGTGGCCGATATCCGTCGACGTGCCGCCGAGGCCGGGCGTGATCCGCGCAAGGTGCTGATCTTCAACCTGCAAACGGTGATCGTCGACGAGACCGATGCCAAGGCACAGGCCAAGTGGCGGGAGCTGAAATCCTACAGCAGCTATGAGGGCGCGCTGGCGTTGGTTTCCGGCTGGACTGGCATCGATTTCAGCCAGTACCGACCCGACCAGGTGCTCAAGCACATCCATACCAACGCCATTCAATCGGCCGTGGAAACCTTCTCGACCGCCGACCCCGACAAACAATGGACAGTCCAGGAACTGGCCGATTGGGTCGGCATCGGCGGCTTTGGTCCGTTGATCGTCGGCGGCGCGCAAACCGTCGCCGACGAGTTGCAGGCCTGGGTCGAGGAAACCGATGTGGACGGCTTCAACCTGGCCTACGCCCTGGCCCATGAGACCTTTCGCGACGTGGTCGAACTGCTGGTGCCCGAACTCCAACAACGCGGCGTGTACAAGACTGACTATAGCCCTGGCACCCTGCGCGAGAAGCTGTTCGGCGACGGCCCGCGCCTGCCCGCCAGCCACCCGGGCGCTGGTTATCGGGACTTGAATCGCCTGGCCCAGCGCGCTCGTGTCGCTGAGCCAGACCTGGTTGAGGAGTGAGCGCATGAGTGTTTTCGAACTCAATGCTCCATTGCCCGAAAGCGTGACGGACAGCGCCCTCGTGGCGTTGCAGCGCTGGGCCAGGGAGCGTCCGACGCAGATCGCCTTGCGTCATCGACGCCTCGGCGCCTGGAAGGCCTGGCGGTGGATCGATGTGCAACGTGAGGTCGAGCGGGTTTGCGATGGCTTGCGCCAGCAAGGCTTCGTTCCAGGCGCGCGGTTGGCACTGAGCGGTGCCTTCGAGCCGAGCCTGCTGATCCTGACGTTGGCGGCGCGCCAGTTGGGTGGACACAGCGTGGTCGTCGACCGCGACAGTCAGGGCGAGGATCTGCAACGCCAGTTACGTCTGATCCGCCCGGCGTTCGCCTTTGTCCAGCGCCGCGAAAGCGTCTCGCACTGGCTGCAGTGCGGACTGGATGAAGAGTGGCCGCTGCGGCTGTATTCGGCCCAGGCCAGTGCGACGCGTCGTGGCCTGTGGCAGGTGCAATCACTGTCGGTGCTGTTCGTCACCGAGGCGCCGGCAGCGCAGCGCCAGGGCTGGGCCCAGGTCGCCAAGGACGCGGTGGTATGGATCGATGAAGGCACTGAATGGCGTGATGGGCTGACTCATCTGTTCCGTCGCTGGCTGGAGGGCGGCGAAGGCCTGGCCTTTCCGGAAGCGCGCGAGTCAGCCAGCCGCGATCGCCGCGAGATTGCCCCGACGGCCTTGCTGTTGTCCGCTGCGCGAGTCGAATCGCTGGCGGCGGAAATCGAAGCCCGGCTGCCGATTGCGGGCAGTTGGCGGCGACGCCTCTGCGAATGGACCCTGGATGATCCGCGACGTGGCCTGCGCCGCTGGCTCAAGGCGCGGGTGCGGCGCCTGCTCGGGTTCCAGCGGCTGCGCCGGATCGAGGTGCCAAGCGCGCCCGCAGACGCCTTGTTGCAAGGCTCGGCGCGCCAGGCCTGGTTGCAGGAATATCTGGAGCGAGCAGCATGAATGCGCTGTTGGAGGTGCGTAATGTGTCGCTGTCGTTCAGGGGCGTGAAAGCGATTTCCGACCTCTCGTTCAGCGTCAGGCTTGGCGAGATCTGCGCGTTGATCGGGCCGAACGGTGCGGGCAAGAGTTCGCTGCTGAACATCCTCAACGGGGTCTACCGGGCCGATGCCGGCCAGGTGTTCTTCGCTGCCGAACCGTTGCGCCGTCCGCATCCACTGAAAGCGGCGCGGCTTGGTATCGGCCGGACGTTCCAGAACAACGCGCTGTTCAAGAAAATGAGCGTGGTGGACAACCTGCTTACTGGCCTGTCGCGCTTGCAGCGTACGTTTTTTCTCGAGCAGGCCTTGGGCTTGCCGCGAGCCCGGCGCGAGGCGCGGGCGTTCGCCGAGCGGGCCGAGCAGGTGCTGGAGTTTCTCGAACTGCAGGCCTGGCGTGACGTCGCGGTAGGCAGCCTCGCCTACGGTTTGCAGAAACGCGTTGAGCTGGGCCGGGCACTGATCGCGCAGCCAACTCTGCTGTTGCTCGACGAACCGATGGCTGGCATGAACGCTGAAGAAAAACAGGAGATGAGCCGCTTCATCGTCGATATCAATCGTGACCTTGGCACCACGGTGATTCTCATCGAACACGACATTCCGGTGGTCATGGGGCTGTCCAGCCATGTGGTGGTGCTGGACTACGGACGCAAGGTCGGTGACGGCACGCCCGCGCAGGTGCAGGCCAACCCCGATGTGATCGCCGCTTACCTGGGGGCCTCGCACTCATGAACTTCTTTCTGGAAACCCTGGTTGGCGGTCTCCTGGCCGGCACCCTGTATTCGCTGGTGGCCATCGGTTTCGTGCTGATCTACAAGGCCAGCGGCGTGTTCAATTTTGCTCAGGGCGCGATGCTGCTGTTCGCCGCGCTGACCTTCGTCAGCTTGCGTGAGCAGGGCCTGTCTTTTGCCCTCGCGTTGGTCCTGACGGTGCTGGTGATGATCGTCGGCGCATTGTTGATCGAGCGCCTGGTGCTGCGGCCGTTGGTCAACCGATCGCAGATCACCCTGTTCATGGCCACCCTCGGCCTGTCGTTCATCATCGAGGGCCTGGCCCAAGGACTGATGGGCGCCCAGGTGCGCGCGCTGGACCTGGGCATCGAGGACGTCCCGCTGTTCGTGGGGGAGATCATGGTCAGCCAGTTCGACTTGATGGCCGCCGCAGTGTCCGGACTGACGGTGGCGGTGCTGGCCTTGCTGTTCAACCAGACCCGCATCGGGATCGCCCTGCGCGCCGTGGCCGATGATACCCGTGCGGCGTTGTCGCTGGGCATCAACCTCAATCGCATCTGGCAGATTGTCTGGGCCGTGGCCGGGGTGGTAGGCCTGGTCGCCGGGTTGCTCTGGGGCGCGCGGCAGGGCGTGCAGTTCTCGCTTTCGCTGGTGGTGCTCAAGGCGCTGCCGGTGCTGATCATCGGCGGCTTCACCTCGATCGGCGGGGCCATCGTCGGCGGGCTGATCGTCGGTGCGGCGGAGAATCTTGCCGAGGCTTATATCGGTCCGCTGATCGGCGGAGGCATCACGCCCTGGTTCGCCTATTTCCTCGCCTTGATCTTCCTCTACATCCGTCCGTCCGGCCTGTTCGGCGACCGGATTATTGAACGGGTATGACGCCATGACCGCTACTGTTGCGCGCCTCACTGCCAACTTCGACGACGCCCCCCTGACCCTGGTGCGCCGGCGTTGGCGGCCGGGCCTCTTGTTGCTGCTACTGGTGGCTTTTATCGGGTTGCCGTGGCTGGGTAATGACTATTGGCTCAACGCGATCCTGATTCCCTTCCTGGTGCTCTCGCTGGCAGGCGTGGGGTTGAACCTGTTGACCGGCTACACCGGCCAGACGTCGGTCGGTGCCGCCGGCTTCATGGCCGTGGGCGCGTTCGCCACATACGGCCTGCTGCTGCGCGTGCCCGGGCTGCCGTTGCCACTGGCGCTGCTTGGCGGTGGGGTGATTGCCGGGTTGGTCGGGCTGCTGTTTGGCATCCCCAGCTCCCGGATCAAGGGCTTCTACCTGATGGTCACCACGCTGGCCGCGCAGTTTTTCCTGGAGTGGGTGTTTGCCAAGTTTCCCTGGTTTTACAACTACGCCTCGTCCGGCACCATCAGCGCGCCACGCCTGGAGCTGTTCGGCCATAACCTCGGCACCCCGGTCGGGCGCTACCTGTTGACCCTCAGTTGCGTGGTGCTGTTGACCTGGGTGGCGGTCAACCTGGTGCGCAGCCAGATTGGGCGCAACTGGATGGCCATCCGGGACATGGACACCGCTGCCGCTGTCATCGGGATCGCCGTGGAGCGTGACAAGCGCATGGCCTTCGCCGTCAGTTCGTTCTACCTCGGAATCGCCGGGGCGCTCTGGGCGTTCGCGTACCTGGGGACGGCCAGTGCAGGCAGCTTCGACATCAATCGTTCGTTCCAGATTCTGTTCATCATCATCATCGGTGGCATGGGCAGCATTGCCGGCAGCTTCATCGGCGCGGCCTTCATCAGCCTCGTGCCGATCCTGCTCAGCCATGCCGGCCTATGGCTGTTCAACGGCAACGTCGACGCAGGGCAACTGCAGAATCTGCAGAAGGTGCTCTTCGGTGGCCTGATCATCTGGTTCCTGATCAAGGAGCCGGAAGGGCTGGCACGCCTGCTTGGCGACCTGCGTGAACGCATCAAGGTCTGGCCGCTGCGGTTCTGAGCGCGCCCCACAACCCAACGAACCTTGACCCTACCGAGGGAAAGGAGGTTTCCAACACTGCACAAGACCCAATCGAGAAGACAAACATGCATGCAACTTTAAAACGCAGCCTCGCTGCCGTCGGCCTGGCACTCGGCGCCTGCGCAACGCTGATACCGGTTGCCCAGGCGGCCAACGAACAGTTCTTCCCCCTGGCCACCTACCGGGTCGGCGCCTATGCCTCCAGCGGCATTCCGGTGTGGGCCGGAATGATCGACTATCTGCGCTACATCAACGAGGTAGAAGGCGGGATCAACGGCGTCAAGCTGGTCTGGCAGGAGTGCGAGACCGAATGGACGGCGGAAAAAGGCATCGAGTGCTACGAGCGCTTCAAGAACGGCCTCAACGGCGCGCCAGTGGCGGTCTACCAGCCCAACGGTGCGCCGGCGGCCGA
>NZ_JBHFJB010000022.1:15233-34306 GCF_057334555.1 Pseudomonas sp. AGC41 | reverse complement strand
CCGGCGGCCTATGCCCTCGCGGACAAGGCCGAAGCTGACCGGATTCCGTTGATCACCCTTGGCTATGGTCGTACCGAGGCTACCGATGGCAGGGTGTTTCCCTACAATTTCCCGGCCATGCTGACGTTCTACAGCGAGGCCTCGGCATTCATCAATTACGTGGCTGAGCGCGAGGGCGGGCTGGACAAGCTCAAGGGCAAGAAGATCGCCACCGTCTATCATGACTCGGCCTATGGTCGGGAAACCCAGGGGCCGCTGGCGCTGCTGGCGCAGAAGTATGGCTTCGAGAACATCCAGATCGCGGTGGCGGACCCGGGCAACGAACAGGCCGGGCAGTGGCGCCAGGTGCGCCAGCTCAAGCCGGACTGGGTGTTCCTGCGTACCTGGGGTGTATCCACGCCGGTGGCGATCAAGACTGCGGCGCGTTTCGGCTACCCGGTGGAGCGCATCGTGGGTGACATCTGGGCCAGCTCCAACGAGGACGTGTTGCCGGCCGGTGAGGCCGGCAAGGGCTACCTGGCGTTGACACCCTATCCAGGCGGTGCTGATTTCGACATACACCAACGCATCCGCCAGTACATCCTCGATACCGGCAAGAGCGATCTCAAGGATCCGAAGAGTTTTGGCAGCGTCTATTACAACTCCGGCCTGGTGAATGCCGCCATTGCCGTCGAGGCGATCCGCACCGGGCAGAAGAAGTTCGGCAACCGTCCGCTCAACGGTGAGGAAGGTCGCTGGGGCCTGGAGCATCTCGACCTCGATGACGCGCGTCTCAAGGAGATCGGTTTCCTTGGACTGATGCAGCCGCTGAAGCTGTCTTGCAGCGACCATGAAGGTGGCGGGGCAGCCAAGGTACAACAATGGGACGGCCAGCAATGGAAACTGATCACCGACTGGGTCCAGGCCGACCGCGCGACGTTGCGCCCATTGATCGACGCCAAGGCCGCCGAGTATGCGAAAGAAAAGGGCGTAACGGCCCGCGATTGCGCGGCGCAGTAGCCGTGCGCACGAGGAGGAACAACCCATGACCATTGCGGCCCTTGCGGGCACCGCAAGCAGCGAGTTGCTGGCGGTGCACGACATCGAAGTCATCTACGACGGCGCGATCCTCGCCGTGGCCGGGGTTTCCCTGCGGGTCGGTCAGGGCGACATTGTTGCGCTGCTGGGCGCCAACGGGGCTGGCAAGAGCACCACGCTCAAGGCCATTTCCGGGTTGGTCCAGGCTGACCGTGCGCAAGTCAGCCGCGGCCGGATCACTTTCCAGGGGCAGGATACCGCCGGCGTCGCAGCCAACCTGCTGGCCCGCCAAGGCATTGTCCACGTGCTGGAGGGGCGCCACGTGTTCGCCCACCTGACCGTCGAGGACAACCTGCGCACCGGCGGTTTCCTGCGTAACCCGACGCGCCGGGAACTGGAACGGGATCTGGAGCGCATCTACGCCTGGTTCCCACGTCTCAAGACCAAGCGCAAGACCCAGGCCGGGCTGACATCCGGCGGCGAGCAGCAGATGCTTGCCATCGGTCGGGCGCTGATGACCCGACCTCGGCTGGTATTGCTGGATGAACCTTCGATGGGGCTGGCGCCGATCCTCGTCGAGGAGATTTTTGCCATCGTCGCCCAGCTCAATGCCCAGGAAGGCATGAGCTTCCTTGTGGCCGAACAGAACATCAACGTTGCGCTGCGCCATGCCACCTACGCCTACGTCCTGGAAAACGGTCGGGTCGTGGGTGAGGGCAGCGGTGCGGAGTTGGCGGCGCGGGAGGACATCCAGCATTTCTATCTGGGGGGCAAGACCGGATGAGTGCGGGTTTTCCACTGTCTCGTGGGCAACAGTGAATCCGCAGTTTGCTGTTGCAGACGCTTTGTCCAGCCTGCTGCTGGTTCACAACTCTTTGAAAATAAAGGTTTAACGGGTTGGTACGGACTGTGCTCTGGCTGTTGGTGAACCCGTTACGAAAGGAGCAGCACATGAGCCATTCACCGACAATTGATCTGTCCGAGCAGGTTCGTCCGGGGCCTCGGCGCCCGGCCCATCTCATTCGCAGCGACGCCGAGGCGATCGAGGTGGCGCACCGTGTGGCCGGGGATTTCGCTCGCGAGGCGGCAACCCGCGACCGCGACCGACGTCTGCCCTGGGAAGAACTCGAACGCTTTTCCGAAAGCGGGTTGTGGGCGATCAGCGTGCCGAAGGCCTACGGCGGCGCCGGGGTGTCCTATGTCACGCTCAGCGAAGTGATCGCCATCATCTCCGCAGCCGATTCCTCCCTCGGCCAGTTGCCGCAAAACCATTTTGGTGTACTCAGCAATCTTGGCTTGACCGGCAGCGAAGAGCAAAAGCGGCGCTACTACGCCAGGGTGCTCGAGGGGTATCGCTTTGGTAACGCTTTTTCCGAAGCGCGAAGCCAATACGTCACCACGTTCCAGACGCAGATTCGCTTCGAGGGTGACACGGCCGTACTTGATGGAGAAAAGGCCTACTGCACCGGTGCATTGTTCGCTCATATCGTGCCGGTAGCCGCGGTGGACGAGGCGGGGCATGTGCATATCGCGCTGGTTCCGCGCGATGCCGCCGGATTGACGGTGATCGACAGTTGGGACGGTTTCGGCCAACGCATCACCGCCAGCGGCCAGGTGCGCATCGAAGGCGTACGCGTGCCTGCCCGCGACGTGGTACCTGCCTGGAAAGCCTATGATCAGCCCACTTCCGATGGCCCGATTTCGCAGATCATCCAGGCCGCGGTGGACACCGGCATTGCCCGGGGTGCCTTTGCCGAGACCCTGCGTGTCGCCCGCCAGGCGCGTCCTTGGGTCGACAGCGGCCTCCAACACGGTTGGCAGGATCCGCTAGGCCAAGCGCTGATCGGCGAGCTGGCCTGGCGGCTGCAAGCGGCCGAGGCGATTTTGCAGCGCGCGGCCCAAGCGGTCGATCTCGCGGTCGCCGAGCCCAGTGAGGAACGGGTCGCCGAAGCCTCTGTGGTCGTAGGCCAGGCCAAGGTGCTGTCCACCGAGATTGCCCTTGAGGCTTCCAGCCGCCTGCTGGAGCTGGGCGGCACGCGCAGCGTCTCGGCCAGCCAGGGCCTGGACCGGTTCTGGCGCAATGCGCGGACCCATACCCTGCATGACCCGGTGCGCTGGAAATATCACCTGGTCGGCAACCAGCTTCTCAACGACATCAAGCCGCAACGTCACTCTTGGAACTGAGGTATCAAGCATGTCCCATTCACACTCCCAAGGTCGCAGCGACCTCGTCCATGCCCGCCACGTCGAGGCGGCTCTGCTTGACTACCTGCGCGGGCAGAGTGCGCGACATGAAGCTCTGGTGGTCGCCGCGGTCGGTGACCTGCGTATCCGTATCGACGCTGCCGATGCGTTGCTCGAACGCGCCAACGCCTCCCAATCGTCCGCCATTGCCTTTCGTCTGGCTGCTGCCGAGGCGGCGCGTGTCGGTGCGCATCTATTCTTCGAGCTGGCCGGGCGCAGCTTGCCGCGGCCGTTGCCGGATGCAGCCGAGCCGGCGTTGCTGACCCAGCGTCGGCTGCTGGGCGACCATTACCTCAACGGCGCGGCGCTTGCTGATGGACAGGGAGGGCAGGCATGACTGCTGCTCAAAAGTCCTTTCAACGCCCGGACGATATCAAGGGTCAATTGATTCGCGATGCGCCCTGGCACTGTCCAGGGCGTAGCCACCGCGCAGGCATGTCCAGCAGAACTGATTGGGCTCCGGCAACCAACTGAACGTGCCTGTCTGCCCGCTGGATAGGGTGATTGCGCTGAGCCTGGGCAGCGATGACTCAATGCCCCTGATTGTTCCTGATCAGCTCATAAGCCCGGCGCACCAGTGCGTTGACGGTATTCGGCCGGATCCACAGGTGATAGGTCACATCCGGCAGTCGCGGCAGCCCATCGTTCTCGCCGAGCACGCGCATGTCCGGGCCGAGCATTTCCATGCTGCGGGGCGTGACGCCCAGGCCGGCGCGGGTCGCGGCCTTGATGCCGATCAGGTTCGAGGCCAGGTAGGCCTGGCGCCAGGGGATATTGGCGCGCTCAAGGGCTTCGAGGGCGTAGCGCCGATAGATGCTCGGCTCGTCCACCAGGATCAGCGGCAGCGGTTCGCCGGGGTTGTGGAGATACTGCGCCGAGCAGATCCACCACACCGGTGACGTGCGCAAGGCGAAACCTTCGAGGTTCGGATCCTGGCGGGTGGAAATGACCATGTCGACCTTGCCGCGATGCAGGTCGTCCATCAGGAACGGGCTGCGGCCGACGTCGATTTCCAGGCGCAGGCGCGGGGCCGAGCGGGCGATGTGGCTGAGGATCGGCGGCAGGATGGTATCGGCAATATCGTGGGGCGAGCCGATACGCAATACACCGCTCAGGCTGCTTTCGCGCAGGGAATTGAGCGCATCGTCATTGAGCGACAGCATTTGCCGCGCATGCCGCAGCAACTGCTGGCCCGCTTCGGTGAGCTGCTTTTGCCGGCCACGTTTTTCGAACAACGTGACCCCGACCTGCTGTTCCAGGCGTTGCATGTGCTGGGTGACCGACGATTGCGTACGGGCCAGTCGGGCGCCGGCTTCGGCAAAGCTGTGGTAATCAACCACGGCGATAAAGGTGCGCAGCAATTCGAGATCCAGGGTCGCCATGGCTATCGCTTCATATCAAGACTGAAAACCTAAACATTACAGTTTTTTATGTATTGATTGCATTCCCTTTACGTGATCTTCGCTGAGGGCCAATAAAATAGCGGTTATATGTTTTTCGCCTGGAAACCAAACCGGTCGAGTTATAACGATATGAGATATTTGCATTTCCGTTGGCTCCAAGCGCTACCTAGGATGCCCACTCATCAGGTCGGGGTACGCCGATCATCCATGAGGGGAAATCCATGTTGTTCGAGCGCTCACCTGTCAAACATCTCCTGCCTGTGTTGCTGGGCGCCTTGGCCTCGTTGGCAGCCGTCGACATTGCCCAGGCCGACGCCACCCTGGAGAAGATCGAGCAGCGTCACGAGCTGGTGGTCGGCGTGCTGCTGTCCGGTGGCCCGTTTGGCGGCATCGATCCCGCGACCCAAAAACCGCGCGGCCTCAACGTTGACCTCGCCCAGGAACTGGGTCGGCAACTCGGCGCCGAGGTGCAACTGGTGCCGGTCTTGCCCGCCAACCGCGTGCAGTTCCTGCAGCAGGGCAAAGTCGATCTGTTGATCGCCAACATGGAATGGACCACCGAGCGCGGTGAAATCCTCGGCTTCGTGCCTACGCCGTTCTACCGTGTCGGCGGCACCGCGGCGGTGCTCAAGGACAGCCAGATCAGCCGCTGGGAGGATTTGAAGAATCAACCGGTATGCACCTCCCAGGGCAGCAGCTACATCAAGCCGCTCACCGAGTTGGGCGTGCAGATCAAGGCCTTCAAGAGCTCCTCGGAGTCGCTGCTGGCGTTACGGGGCAACAACTGCGTTGCCGCCGTGCATGACGCCACGTTGATCAATCCGCTGATCGCCGACAACGCCGAGTGGCAGGGCTACCGCGCCCTGAGCCCGGAGCTGAACCCGGCCCCCTCGGTGATCTGGACGCGCAAGGGCGAAAACGATACCCAGGCCAGGCTCGATCCGATCATCAAGCAATTGCACCGCAGCGGCTGGTTGATCGACGCCCAGAGCCGTAATCGCATCACCCCGGCGTCACCCGCCCTGGTGGAGTTGCAGAAGCAGTTCCAGGCCAACGGCGCCTGAGCCGCGACGCACCTGCAGCTTTCTCAACGACTCACGACCGCCGCGCAAGGTAATCGCCCATGTCTGCATTTTTCTCCCCTCGAACCCTGGCCGCCCTGTGCCTGGCCTTGACTGCCGGCTGCGCTGCCAGCCTGGCCCAGGCGGACGCCACATTGGACAAGATCGAGCAGCGCCACGTCATCAGCGTCGGGGTGATGCTCAGCGGCGCGCCGTTCGGCACCATCGACCCCAAGACCGGCGAGCACCTGGGCTACAACGTCGAGCTGGCACAGGGCATCGGCAAGGCGCTGGGGGTGGAGACGCAGACTGTTTCCGTGCTTGCGCCGAACCGCGTGCAATTCTTGCAGCAGGGCAAAGTCGACATCCTGATCGCCAACATGCAGTTCACCGAAGAACGCGGCGAGATTCTCGACTACGTGCCGACGCCTTATGAAGAGGTCGGTGGCGCGGCGCTGATTCGCAAGGGCGCCGGCATCAGCCAGTGGGCCGACCTCAAGGGCAAACCGGTCTGCGTGTCCCAGGGCAGCAATTTCATCAAGCCCTTGCAAGAAACCTACGGTGCTCAGATCAAGGCTTTTCGCAGCCAGTCCGAGTCGCTGTTATCGCTTCGCGGCAATGGCTGCGTGGCTGCGGTGCACGTGAGCCCGACCATGCACGCACTGTTGAGCGAGGCCGAGTGGTCAGGCTATGAAATCCCGCTGCCGGGGGACCTGATTCCGTCGAATTCGGTGATCTGGCTGCGCAAGGGCGAGCACGACACCCAGGCCAGACTCGATGCCATCGTGCGTGACTGGCATCGCAGCGGCTGGCTGATCGAACTCGGCGAGCGCACCGGCATGGCACCGTCCCAGGCCCTGCGTGATCTGCACGCCAGGTATCGAGACGCGGCTCCCTTGGCCTCGCAGCCATGAGCCAATCGCTCTTTTCGACATTACAGGCGTTGCTGGGCGCCAGGCATGTGCAACGCGGCGAGGAAGCCGCGCCGTACCTGACCGACAAACAGGGGCGTTACCTCGGACGAGTGATCGCCGCGGTCCATCCGGGCAGCACCGAAGAAGTCGCGGCGGTGGTCCGGGCTTGCGCCGCGACGGCTACGCCGGTGGTGGTGCAGGGCGGCAATACCGGACTGATGGGCGGCGCCACCCCGGACGCCAGCGGCCGCTCGGTGTTGCTGTTGCTCGACCGGATGAACCGGATCCGCGCCGTCGACACCGACAATGACACCCTCACTGTCGAGGCGGGCTGCATACTGCAAACCGTCCAGGACGTTGCCCGCCAGGCCGGACGCCTGTTCCCCTTGAGCCTTGGCGCCGAAGGCAGTTGCACCCTCGGCGGCAACCTGGGGACCAACGCCGGCGGCACCGCGGTGCTGCGCTACGGCAATGCCCGCGAACTGACCCTTGGCCTGGAAGTCGTAACCGCCGAGGGTGAAATCTGGAACGGTTTGCGCGGCTTGCGCAAGGACAATACCGGCTACGACCTGCGGGACCTGTTCATCGGCAGCGAAGGCACGCTCGGCATTATCACCGCCGCGACGCTGAAACTGTTTCCGCTGCCCAAGGCCCAGGCCACCGCGCTGCTGGCGTTCAACTCGCTGGAGCAGGCGGTGGCGTTGTTGTCCCACGCCCGTGCCGGTTTTGGTGCCAGCCTGACGGCGTTCGAGTTGCTCAGCGCTGAGTGTCTTGCGCTGCTGCGCGAGCAATTTCCCGACGGTCCGCGGCCCTTCGCCAATGCTCGCCAGCCTTGGTTCGCGCTGTTGGAACTGTCGGATAACCACAGTGAAAACCATGCCCGGGAAATCTTCGAGCAAGTGCTGGGCGAAGCTTTCGAACAGCAACTGCTGGCCGATGCGCTGATCGCCGAGAACCTCGTCCAGAGCCAGGCATTCTGGCGGCTGCGCGAGAACATGAGCGATGCGCAAAAGCGTGCCGGTCGCAACATGAAACATGACATCTCGGTGCCGATTTCCCAGGTCGTCGCGTTCGTGGCCCATACCGATGCGTTGCTCCAGGAGCATTTTCCCGGCGTGCGGCATTACACCTTCGGGCATCTGGGCGATGGCAACCTGCATTACAACGTTGCCCACCCGCTGGATTCCACGATTGACGCACACATGGCCCATTACGCCGCGCTCAGTCAGCGGGTGCACGACAGCGCCCATGCTCATGGTGGCTCGATCAGTGCCGAACACGGCATCGGCCAGCGCAAGGTGAACGAGCTGGGGCGCTACAAAAGTGCCGTCGAGCTGGACCTGATGCGCCGGATCAAGCAAGCGCTGGACCCACGCAATCTGCTCAATCCGGGCAAGGTACTGGAGCAAACACGACCATGACGCTCCGTCTGTCCCAGCGTGTGCAGCGTGTCTCGCTGTCCGCCAATGCCGCCGCCAAGTCCCGGGCTACGGCGCTGCGTGAAGCCGGTCGGGACATTCTCGACCTGACCACCGGCGAGCCGGATTTCGATACGCCGGTGCACATCAAGCAGGCGGCCTGTGCCGCCATTGCGGCCGGAGCCACCAAGTACACCCCGACACCGGGCGTAAAGGCCTTGCGCGTGGCTGTGCAACACAAGCTGCGCAGGGAGAACCAACTGGACTATCCGCTGGCCTCCATCGTGATTGCCAACGGTGCGAAGCAAATCATTTTCAACGCCTTCGCCGCGACCCTCGATGATGGCGACGAAGTGCTGGTGCCGACGCCGTACTGGCCATCCTTTCCCGACAGCGTGCGTTTTAATGGCGGCGTGCCGGTGTTCATCGAGTGCGGACTGGAGCAGGACTGCAAGCTCACGCCACGACAGCTTGAACAGCATATCGGCGAGCGCACGCGCTGGCTGATCCTCAACAGCCCTGGCAACCCCAGTGGCGCGGTGTACAGCGAGGCCGAACTGCAAGGCCTGGCCCAGGTGCTGCGCCGACATCCCCATTTGCTGATTCTGCTGGATGAACTCTATGAACATATTCGTTTCGACGGGCATCCCGTCCGGAGCCTGCTCAATGTCGCCCCGGATTTGCAATCACGTTGCCTGGTGGTGGGCGGGGTCTCGAAAACCTATGCCATGACCGGCTGGCGCATCGGTTTCGGGGCCGGGCCGCAGGTGATGTCCGACGCCATGACCGTGGTGCAATCGCAATCCACCTCCGGCGCTTCCTCGGTTGGCCAGGCGGCGGCGCTGGCGGCGTTCGAGGGTGGCCTGGATTTTCTGCCGGAACAGGTCGCGGCCTATCGTCGGCGCCGCGATGTGCTGGTGAGCCGCTTGCGTGATGTCGCAGGCCTGGAAGTGCTTGAGCCGCAAGGTGGCTTTTTCGTTTTTGTCTGCTGCGCCGGGCTGCTGGGGCGCTATCGCCCGGACGGCCAGCGCCTGCAGCACGACGCCGATGTTGTCGCGTATCTGCTGGAAGAGGGCGTCGCCGGCGTCGCGGGCCGTGCGTATGGCCTGTCGCCGTGGTTTCGCCTGTCCATCGCCACGGCGACCGAAATCGTTGCCGAAGCGGGGCGGCGTATCGCCCACGCCTGCGGCCAATTGAGGAGCGAGCCATGAGTCATTGGCTGGAGCAACTCGTCCAGTGGAGCGCCGGGCTCGGCCTCAACTACAACTTCCTGCTCGACGCCTATCAGCGCGGCACGTTGGAGCAGGGTGCGCTGACCACGTTGTGGCTGTGCCTGCTGACGATTGCCGGGAGCTTGCTGGCCGGGGTCGGATTGGCCGCCCTGTTGACCTCCGGCAGGCCTTGGCTGGCAAGACCTGCGCGAGTGTTTATCGAAGTCACCCGCAACACCCCGACGCTGGTGCAGCTGTATTGCGCCTTCCTGGTGCTGAACATGCTGCTGACCCAGGCCGTCGGCGCGGCCAACCCGCTGACGCCCTTCGCGTGGGTGGTGATCGTGATCTCGCTGCACAAAGGCGCCTTCCACGCCGAGGCCCTGCGTGCGGGCATCGAAGCGGTGCCGACGGTGACCCTGGAGGCCGCCAGTTCGCTGGCTTTCAACCACCGCCAGTTGTTGTGGAACGTGCAACTGCCGCTGGCCCTGCGTTTTGCTTTGCCGTCGCTGATCAACAATCTGATCGACCTGGTGAAGATGACCGCCGTGGCCTCGGCCATCGCCGTGGGCGACATCACCTACGCGGCGATCATGATCTGGACCCAGAGCGACAACGTGTTGGAGCTGATGATTTTGATCCTTACGTTTTTCGGCCTGCTGAGTTTTACCGTCAATTGCGTCGGGCGCTGGCTCGAAGCCCGCCTGAGGATGCCCGGTTATGGCCATTGATTTGTCCGCTGTGCTGCCCCTGGCCTGGCCGCGTCGCCATCTCGGCAAATTGCTGCTGGGGCTGGGAGCGCTGTGCTGGCTGGCTTATCTCGCGCCGAACAGCCCGGTGCTCAAGGCGCTGTGGCAATGGTCGCCGGCGCTGGTCGCAGGGTTTGGCCAGAACATTCTCATCAGCCTGCTGGCCATCGGGCTGGGCTCGATGATGGGACTGCTGGTAGGCGCCATGGTGCTGTCGCCGCTGCGTCTGTTGCGCTGGCCGGCGCGGATCTGGGTGCAGGTCTTTCGTAATGCGCCCTGGCTGGTGCTGATCTATTTCACCATCTATGTGTTCCCGTTCGAGATTCGCATCGGCACGGCCTATGTCTCGTTTCCCGACTGGGTCAAGGTGACCTTGGGCCTGGCCCTGCCGGCCAGCGCGAATGTCGCGGAAATCTTCCGTGGCGCCATCGCCTCGATCCCCAGCACCCAATGGGAGGCCGCGCGATCCCTGGCGTTCACCCGTGGGCAGATTTTTAGCTCGATCATCCTGCCCCAGTGCTTCAAACGCATGTTGCCGCCGTGGATGAACCTCTATGCGGTAATCACCATGGGCACGGCGCTGGCCTCGCTGGTGGGCGTGCATGACGTGATCGATACCGCGCAGATCGCCAGCAACACCGTGAACCTGACGGGCTTCACCGTGCTGATCTACCTGAGCCTGCTGGTGCTGTTCTTTGCCTACTGCTACCCGATTTCCCGTCTTACCCAATACCTGGAGCGACGTTATGCCTTCTATTGAAACCGTCGCCGAGCCCCTCGTCAGCCTGCGCGACCTGCACCTGTCGTTCGGCAGCAACCCGGTGCTCAAGGGCATCGACCTGGACGTTCGCCGTGGCGAAGCCGTGTCGATCATCGGGCCCTCCGGCTCGGGCAAGTCGACAATCCTGCGTTGCATCACCGGGCTGCTGCAGCCCCAGCGTGGCCGCATCCGTGTCGGTGCCACCGAGGTTCACACGCTGGCCCAGGAGGCCCAGCGCATCGAACTGCGCAAGCGCGTCGGGTTCGTGTTCCAGCAGTACAACCTGTTCCCGCACCTGTCGGTATTGGAGAACCTGGTGATCGCTCCGCGCAAGGTGCTCGGCCGCAACCGCAGCGATGCCGAAAAGGATGCGCGGGCCTTGCTCGCCAAGGTGCGCATGGAGCACAAGGCCGACGCCTATCCGGGTCAACTCTCGGGCGGCCAGCAGCAACGCGTGGCGATCGCCCGCGCGCTGGCGATGCGTCCGGAGCTGATCCTGTTCGATGAAGTGACCTCGGCCCTGGATCCGGAAACCGTCGGCGAAGTGTTGACGGTGATTCGCGAGTTGACCGAGGAGGGTATGACCTGCGTGCTGGTGACCCATGAAATGCGCTTCGCCGAAGAGATCAGCGATGTCGTCTATTTCACCGAGAACGGCGTGATTGTCGAGCACGGTAGCGCCGCCCAGGTCTTCCAGCATCCCGCCAGCGAGCGCACCCGGGAATTCCTGCGCCACGCCCTGGGCGACCCGGGGCGCCGGCCGCCCCTCGGCCAGGACGACCCGTATCTGTTGACCAACCTGAGCCGCTATAGCCTGTCCGTCTGAAAAGGAACCTGCCATGAATACCCGTAACCGTGCCGATGTGATCGAGGGCTTCCTCAAGCAAGTGCGCGTCATCCATCAGCGTGGCGTCGACCGCGCCGCGCTCAAGCAGATCGTCGCGCTGCTGGAAGGACTGGCCGAACGCCGCGAGCTGTTCAATTTCGAGGCGTTCCCGGCGCCGCAGCCGGGGCAGGGCAGCACCGCGTTTCGCTATCGTCTCAACGATGACGGCGACACCCCGACGCTGTACCTGAACTCGTTGCTGCCGGGCAAGAGCACCATCCCTCACAACCATGAGACCTGGGCCATCATCAGCGCCATCGAAGGCCAGGAAATCAACTACGTCTATCAACGCGATGACGAAGGACGCGAGCCCGGATTCACCACGCTGCACTTGGAAAAGGAAGTGATCGTGCAGCCCGGAACCTCCATCGCCTTCCTCGGCGAGGACCTGCATGGCATTCGGGTCGCAGGCGAGCAACCGACCCTGCATTTCCATCTTTATGGCCTGCCGCTGGAGTCGCTCAACGGCCGTTACGGCGTCGAAGCCGATGGGCGAATTCTCAATTACAACGCCTCACAGATGGCGCCGTCGATCAAGGCCTACGCCTGACAGCCTCTTGCCTTTCAGTCTTTCAATTTTTCCAGCGGGACTCCCATGAGCCAGACCTTGACTCCCCAGCAACTGCAGCAGTGGTTGTTCGACGGGCAGGAAATTGCCCTGTTTGACGTGCGTGAGCACGGCCAGTACGGCGAAGCCCATCTGTTTTTCGGGGTGAACCTGCCTTATAGCCGCCTGGAGCTGGAGGCTCGACGGCTGGCGCCGAACCTTCAGGTCCGGTTGGTGCTCCATGACCAGGATGGTGGCGACTTGGCGGAGCGCGCGGCGCAGCGCCTGCACGCGCTGGGCTACGCCAACGTGCACATCCTGGAGGGTGGCGCCGACGGTTGGCAGGCCGCCGGCTATCAGCTGTTCGCTGGCGTGCATGTGCCGTCCAAGGCTTTCGGCGAGCAGGTGGAGGCGGTCCGTCACACGCCGCATGTCAGCGCTCGCCAACTGGCGCAATGGCGGGCTCGGGGCGAGCCGCTGGTGATCCTCGACGGCCGGCCGCTGGAGGAGTATCGCAAGATGACCATTCCCGGTTCGATCTGCTGCCCGAACGGCGAACTGGGCTACCGCGTGCATGACCTGGTGCCGGACGAGCAGACCCCCATCGTGATCAATTGCGCCGGCCGGACCCGCAGCATCATCGGCGCCCAGACGCTGATCGACCTCGGTCTGAAAAACCCGATTTATGCGCTGGAGAACGGCACGCAGGGTTGGGATCTGGAAGATTTTCACCTGGAGCACGGCAGCCAACGACGTTATGCCGACCAGGTGTCGAGCGCCACGTTGCCGACGCAGCGTCTGGCGGCGACACGCCTGGCCGAACGGGCCGGGGCGCCGACCGTTGGCGCTGCCCAGGTCGAACGGTGGGCGGCGGAGGCCGGGCGCAGCCTGTTTCTCTGCGACGTGCGCACCGCCGAGGAGTATGCCGCCGGCACATTGCGGGGCGCGCAGCACACGCCGGGCGGACAGTTGATTCAATCCACCGATCTGTATGTGGGCGTTCGTCAGGCGCGGGTGGTGCTGTTTGACGACGACGGCGTGCGTGCACCGATCATCGCCAGTTGGCTGCGGCAGCTCGGGCATGAAGCTTTTGTATTGTCGGGCGGATTGAGCAGTGGCCTGGCGTTACCGCCTCCAGCCGTCTTCGCGCCTGCACAACTGCCCGGGATCAGCGCGCAGGCCGTGGCGGATGCCCTGAGGGATGACGCGGTGGCGCTGATCGACCTGCGTTCGAGCAGCGCCTATCGCAAAGGCCATATCGCCGGGGCGCGCTGGTCGATCCGACCCTTGCTGGCCGGTGCGCTGGCGGGCGAGCGGCGGCCGCTGGTGCTGGTCGCCGATGATCCTCGGCTGGCGGCCGTGGCGGCACTGGAGCTATCGCGAACCGACGTTCGTTGGCTCGCTGGCGGGGTCGATGCGTGGCGCTCGGCCGGCCTGGGGCTACGAGAAGGCGCCGACACGTTGCCGGACGAACAGTGCATTGATTTCCTGTTTTTCACTCACGACCGCCATTCCGGCAACAAGGACGCGGCGCGCCAGTACCTGGCGTGGGAAATCGGCCTGCTGGCGCAAATGAACGAAGCCGAGATCGCCAGCCTCAAGCCGCTGCAGGGCCCGCCTCAAAGCGCTGTCGAGGCGCGGCTTCGCACCCGTCTGGTCCATGGCGCGCGCAGCGAAAAGGGCACCGGCGCCCGGACTGTCAACGTGCCGGTCAGTCGTCTGAGCACGGTACTGTTCGACACCCTCGCACAGATGCGCGACGCCCGTTCCCGGCGCGACAGCGAGCGAGTTTTGACCTATGGCGCTCGCGGCAACCCGACGGCCTTCGCCCTCGAAGACCTCGTTACCGAACTGGAGGGCGGTTATCGGACGCGGCTGTTCGGGACCGGCCTGGCTGCGGTGGCGCAAACCTTCCTGGCCTACCTGCGGCCTGGCGATCATGTGCTGATCACCGATGCGGTGTATGCGCCGGTACGCCGCGTGGCCCGGGATTTCCTCGAAGCCTTCGGCGTAGAAGTCGGCTACTTCGCCCCCGATGGCAGTGATCTGCCCGGACGGCTGCAAGCCAACACCCGGATGGTCTACACCGAAGTGCCCGGTTCGTTGCTGTACGAGCTCTGCGACCTGCCGGCCATCGCCGCGCTCTGCAAGCCGCGCGGCATCCTGCTGGCCGTGGACAACACCTGGGGTTCGGGCGTGCTGTACCGGCCGCTGGCGTTGGGCGCAGACATCTCGATCATGGCCTTGACCAAGTACCTGAGCGGCCACAGCGACGTGGTCATGGGCAGCGTCTGTACGCGCCAGGAGGTTTGGCCGGCACTGGCGGCCATGAGCGACACCTTCGGCAATACCGTCAGCCCCGACGACGCGTATCTGGTCCTGCGTGGCGCACGCACCCTGGCGCCACGCCTCGACACTCATGAGCGTCAGGCACTGGCGATCGCCGATTGGTTGCAGGCGCAGCCGCAGGTGAAACGGGTCTTTCACCCAGCGTTACCCGATCATCCCGGTCACGGTTTATGGCTGCGGGACTTCAAGGGCAGCAATGGATTGCTGTCGTTCGAACTTCGCGAAAATGACGACGCGTACCTGGAGCGTTTTATCGATGCGTTGCAGGTGTTCGGGTTGGGGGCGTCCTGGGGTGGGTTCGAGAGTCTGGTGACCGTTGCCGATACTCAGGATCGGCAAAGCGCCGAGGATCTGGCGTTGAACCCGGTGGTGCGATTGCATGTGGGGTTGGAGGATGTCGAAGTGTTGATCGAGGACCTGCAGCGGGGTTTTGTCGCTGCCGGATGATTTACCAGACTTCTGGTTTCTCCAATGCGGCAGGCATCAGGTCTACCGCCGAAAAACGCTTGGCCCAGAGATGCGCCTGACGAAATTGCTGAACGGTTGCATGGTCGCTTTGACTGGCGAGCGCTGCAGCGACGGTGTTACGCAGGTCAGTGCCTTGATCGACGATCCAGACGCCCGGCTCCCGGTCGCGCAGGGCCATTTCACCGAAGCGGGTCGAGATGACCGGCAGACCGAGGGCGCGGTACTCGTAGTATTTGATCGGGTCGACCGAGGCGGTCAGGCGGTTGAGCTTGAACGGAATCAGGCCTACCGAAAACGTTGCCATGGCCGTCATTGCATCGGCATGGGAACACTCCGGTAGCAGCTCGATGTTGGCAGGCAATACGCCGGGCGCCGGTGTGAAAACCGGCCCGATCAGTCGGATCCGGTTGCCAGGATTGGCCTGGGCCAGCGCGGTGACCAGGTCCCAGTCGAACCAACGACCCAGCGTGCCGACATACCCAAGCACCTGTTGCTTGGCGGCCAGGTCCAGGCTTTCGACCGGCGCCAGTGCGTTCACATCACAGGCATTGAGAGCCAGTTCTACCTGGCCGGCCATGCCCAGGAGTTTGTTACGCAGATGGCTTGAGGAGGCCAGCACCTTGTCGACCCGTCGAATAAGCTGCGCCTGGCGACGCTCCATGGATCTGCGTGACAGACCCTGATAAAAGGCTGGGAAATCATCCATGGCGTCGTAGACGGCAGGGCTCGCAGGCATGAGCGCCAGCAATTGCAAGGCCAGCTCGGAAGGTTTTCCAACACCTATCAGGCAGGGGCCGGCGGCGGCAAAAGCCGCAGCCTTGCTGAACAGGTTGCGCCACAGTTGCTTGAGCAGCGTTGCCGAGCCCGGAAGGGGCTCAACAGGTAAGCTGCGGGGTTTGCAAATGTGCAACCAGCGCGGAACGGTGATGCTGTGCTGATCGGCAACAGTCGGCTTGGACCTGATGTCGTTCAACGTGGGCAAGCGCGTCGGGTAGGGCTCGATCCAGAGCACCTGGGCGCCAGTCTGGTGGTGATACCAGTTGACGAAATGATGGGGGCGCTGGCTGAAACTGGCCCATGGCACCGGGGACAGGTAAATCATGTTCATGGCTGAAGGTACTGGCGCAGGACGTCGGCGATGCGCGCTGCGGCCTTGCCGTCGCCATAGGGGGAAACGCCCCGCGCCATGCCCTGATAGGCCTGTGGGTCATCCAGCAGGTGCTGTGCCTGTTCAACGATAGTGTCCCGATTGGCGCCCACCAACTTGACCACACCGAGGTCGACCGCTTCGGGGCGTTCGGTTTCTGCCCTGAGTACCAGCACGGGTTTGCCCAAGGCCGGGGCTTCTTCCTGCACGCCTCCGGAGTCACTGATGATCAGGTATGAGCGCTTGATTGCCGCGACAAACGGAGCGTAGTCCAGCGGTGCGCAGAGGATGATATTCGCGGTTCGGCCGAGCAATTGATGGGCGACATCCTTGACGTTCGGGTTGGGGTGGACGGGATAGAGGATCTGGATGTCCGGGTTCCGTTCGGCCAGGCACTTGAGTGCCTGGCAGATATCCTGGAACGGTTCGCCGAAGTTTTCCCGACGATGGCAGGTCACCAGCACCATGCGTTTGTCTGCATCGATTGGGACAGTCCAGGCTGAGTCCTGTGCCGCGGTCATCAGCAAGGCATCAATGACGGTATTGCCGGTCAGGGTGATATCGCTGGCGGCAACCCCTTCGCCCAACAGGTTGGCCACGGCGCCCTGGGTCGGCGCGAAATGCCAGCGGGCCAGCTTGCCGGCGATCACCCGATTGGCCTCTTCGGGAAACGGGTTGTACAGGTCCCCGGTACGCAGGCCCGCTTCGACATGGCCGAAGGGAATTCGCAGGTAGAAACACGCCAGTGCGGCGCTCATGACGGTGGTCGTGTCACCTTGAGCCAGTACGACATCCGGTTTCTCGGCTTGCAGAACGCTGTCGAGTTCCCGCAGCAGGCGTGAGGTCAGCGCTGCCAGAGACTGGTTGGGACGCATGATGTCCAGGTCGAGGTCGGCACTGATCGCAAAGCCCTTCAGTATCTGGTCCAGCAGGCCGCGGTGCTGGGCGGTGGCGAGCACCCGGCACTCAATGTTGTTTTCGGCCTTGAGGGCGTTGATCACCGGGGCCATCTTGATGGCTTCCGGGCGTGTACCGACGATGCAGAGTACCTTGCGGGTCATGACTGTTGATTTCCTATCATTGTTGTCAGTGAGCGGGCTATCCGGTCCGCGTTGGCCATCAGGGTCAAGGTGTGGGATTTCTCGGTAAGGCTGGGCAAACAGGCGCCGTCGATGACATGCACGCCGGCGAGGCCTGCGACTTGGCCAAGGCGATCGGTCTGGCCAATCTTCGGCGTCGAGTGCATGGGCAGGGTTCCGGCATAGTGGATATCTGCTCCCGGTCTGCCGACGGTGAAACTCATGGGCATCAACAGCGCGCCCATCTTCCAATAGATCCGGCGTAGCCTGGCCTCGGCGGCTTCCATGAGCCCGGGGAGCTCGGGATGCGCTTGCCCGGTGATGCTCAACGAACCGTCGGGGCGCAGCACCGCCGTGTTGCTGGACAGGTGGCCGGGCAGGAAGACATTGCCGACGACGCACGCGCTGAGCAGGTTTTTCAGCAATTCGATGCTGTAGCGTTTGCTCATGGGAATCCGGCTGACAAACTCGGTGATAGGCAAGCCTGTGGTGCTGAACGTCGAACCGAAAGCCGTGGCGCCGGACTTCAACTCCAGGGTGAACGAGAGCTGGCCCAGGCCAAATACCGGCACTCTCGGGGTGCCAAGCATTCTTGGCAGCCATAGCAGGAAGGCCGCCGTTGGCGATGACAGCAGCGGTACCGGTGCCGAGTGGTTCAGGCACTTGAGGACGAGCCGGGTCGAGGCCAGTGTGCCCGCCGCCAGCAACAGGCGCGCACCGCGCAAGCGCCGGGCGGAGCGATGATCGGTGATGGTCCACGAGTCGTCCTGTTTCAGCAGATCCTCCACCAGAAAATTCTGGACGTGCTGGAACCCAGGGTATTGCTTGAGTTTTCGCAGCTCTTGCGAGGCGCTGTACAAGGCTTGGTGGTGACAACCCCACAAGCAGTTTCCAGACAGATCGCAGGCCTTGCGCTCGTCGAGGGGCTGGCTCAAGGCGGCGACCCTTGAACGGCCAAGGCGAAACCCCAGGTCGGGAAACACCGCTCGGCGCCGGGTGTAGCGGTTGAGCAAGCGCTGATGCAGGCTGTCCAGCGGCAGGGGCGGTTGCGACCACTCATCCAGACCGAAATAGCTGGAGAGATCGTCGTTGAGCCGGCCACTGATACCGATCCGGCGCGCGACCGTTTCGTAGGACGCCTGCATCTCGGAATAATCGATGGGCAGCCCGGCAAAGTCACCGGCGCCCAGCGTTGCCACGCCGCAACCCCAGGCATTGGACAGGCCTCCGGTGGCCAGAGAGCCGATGCCGATAAAGTTTTCGGTCTCGATGCGATTGCCGGCGCTGAACCCTGCGAAGACATGGGCGTGGGTCGGCGTCTTCAGCTTGGGCGATACGGCGTCCAGTTGGTCCAGGGCGTGGAAGTTTTCGCCGATCATCCATTTCCACTGATGCGCGTCGTTGGCCCTGGCACTGAGGAATGGGCCGGTTGGCGGCGCCGATGAGGCGCTGTTGACCTGGGCATCGACCATGAGCACCCGCAGGCCCGCCTTGACCAGCGGGTAGGCCGCTGAAGTCCCGGCCGGGCCGCTGCCGACAATGATCACATCGAACTCAGGCTTCACGGTGGGCTTCACTTCCAAGCAGCAGCGGGCGGGCAACAGCACGGCACGACAACGCCGCTATCTTCCACACCAACGCCTTGACCGAGGTGAGCCCCAACGCAACCAGCGTGGCGACAACGCTGCCTGGCCGTTGGGTGCCGAGGAATAGCGGCGCGCCTTGGGGGCTGGCTTCGGCGATACCGAGTGCAACCTGCAGGCGCCAGGCCAGTTCCTGGCCCTCGGGTTTGCGCAGGACGTCGGGGTCGTCCAGCAGCG
>NZ_JBHFJB010000022.1:0-15213 GCF_057334555.1 Pseudomonas sp. AGC41 | reverse complement strand
CAAGAGTATCGGCCAGCGTATCAACAGGCGTGAATCAACGACGGGACGGCTTTTGCCCGCACGCTCCAGTGCCCTGACATAGCGCCTGACCAGGCTTTTTTGCGGCGGGCATTTGAGCAGGTAGCCCAAGAGCACCGCCGCTTCCTGAAGCAGGCCTCGACGTTGCCCATGGCCGGAGCGATGCATGCCGTGGGCAAGGGGGCGCAACGCGATGCCGAGTTTTTCCAGGCAACGCTCGCTGTCCATCGGCGGCAGATGAAGGAGGGAAAAGATCCGCTCCACGCCCAGTTTTCCGCTCAAGGATCGTCCGAGTATCAGCCGCAACAGCCTGAGCAATGCCACCGGCAGGGGGATTGGCATGCGAACGGCGCGGACCCGGTGCGTCGCAATGGCGCTCAGGAAGCGCCCAAAGGCAATCGGTTTCACGGCGCCCAGCTTGAGGACCTCACCCTGAGTGTCGTCCCGCTCGGCGATGGCCAGTATCGCGGCCGCGAGGTCGTCGACATGGATGGGCTGCACGCAAGGCGCCGGCAAGAGGATCGGAATGAACGGGCTTCGGCGAACCAGCCCGGTCAACAGACCAAAGAGCCCGCATTCGGGACCGCCGTACACTTGCCCGGGGCGGATCACGGTCCCCCCGGCGGCAAGCACATGCTGCTCGATACGCCACTTGGTCCGGCCATAAACGCTCGGGGCCGTGGCCTCGGCGGTTTGGCTGGAGATGAAGATGAACCTGGCCGAGTCTTGTCGGGCGCAATCCATCAGCGCCACGGCCGCGTTTATTTCAGCGTCCGCGTTAGTGTCAGTATCGGGTGATGTGTCGGCCGCCAGATGGATCAGCGCCTGAGTGCCGGCCGGGCATTCGGGCGCCGGGCCCCGCAGGTCATAAGGCAGCCAGGCGTAGGTGGCGGGGCACCGCTGGCGGGTGGCGCAAACGACCTCGTGTCCCTTTGTGGCCGCGAGAGCACTCAAGCGTAGTCCGATGTAGCCGGTCGCGCCGGTGATCAGTAGCTTCATGGTCGTGCGCCTTCGGCTCGGTCAGCGGGAGCCGGCGGGTGCGTATCGGTACGAAACACGAACCGCTTGCTGATCCAGTAGGTCAGCGCCACGCAGATCACGTCGCTGACAAGTTTCACCGGGACAGGGTTGTCGATGAGGTACAGCCCCGCGCTGAGCAGCGCCGAAGCGAGCGGAATATTAATGGCGAGCAATGAAAAATAGCGCAGCGCTTGAGCCTTGCTGCCGACGCCTGTCGACTGGAACGTGAAATGCCGATGCGAAAAGAACGCGAACGTCCCGGCCACGACTTTGCCGGCGACGTTGGCCAGCACGGGTTGATTATCGAATAGCGCGAGCAGCAGCAAAAACGTCCCCATGTCCAACCCATAGGCCACAAGTTGGATGGCGCCGTATCGGATAAAGGTCAAGACGTCCTCCGGATCACCACGATGTGGTGCAAGGCCAATATCCGGCGCAACGGATACAGCAGTTTTTCGATGACCTTGAGCACAGGGATGAATACGTCAGGCAACAGCTGACGAAAGTTCAGGCCGCCGGAAATCAGGTAACGCAGGTAGTTGCCACAGATTTCCTGATGGACGATCTCCAGGCCCGGGTACTTGTGCTCGAACGCCTGCCGGTCGCGAACGAAGACGATGTAGCTGAGGGCCTGGTTGGCGCCGTTCATGGGGCCGGTCGCCGGTGTCGTCCAAGAGCGGAAGTGCATGTCGAAGCCTTCGGACTTGAACAGGCGCTTATAGAGAAACGCGGCAAAGGGTCCGTGAAAGGGCTCGATCAGAATGGCCCCGCCGCCGATCCTGAGTGTCCTTTCCAGCTCCGTGAAAAACCGTTCGGGATGAGGAAAGTGGTGGAAACAGTTCTGGCCATAAAAGGCCCTCACCGAATCATCGTCCAGGCTCATTGCCTGGGCATCGAGCGCCATGTCGAGTTTCTCGCTCGCGACAACGTCCGTGGCCAATACATCCGGGTACGAATCGCGCATGGGCGCGATGCCCGCTCCCAACTCCACCTCAAGACCCCCGACCTGGAAATAGCGGTCTGCCAGTCGACGGAACGCGTGGTGGAACTCTACGAAGACGTCCCGAAGCATTTGCTTGCGCTCAAGCACTTTGCCGTGAAGTTCGAGGCGTTCGCAGCCATCGACATCCAGCGTCTTGAGCGACGGGTCGGATAAAAAATCTCTTAGCGCCTTAATGACTTTTCCTCCCGCAATGAAGTGGTCCTACGCCTGGAATGCCGAGGTCGGTTGGGTACCGAGGCGATGTCGTAACCGAGAAACGCCATGATCAATTGCAGCCCCATGAGCATCGGCAATGCGCTGAGCATCACGGTGCCGGCTGGCGTCGCGACGCCATGCTGCGCCGACTCGAACCAGTGGTAACTGCCGAACAGGACGCCGAACAGGAACATCAGGATGCCGATCGGCAGCTCGATCGAAGCCAGGGACATGTCGCGCAAGTAGTAGTTGTAGAGCACGCGCTTGGTGAAATTGCGCAGGTGCTTGAAGAGGAATTCGCCGACGATCTTCGAGATCTTCAGGTGACTGACCTCATCGCCGTAGCGGGCTTCCATCGGAATATCCACCACCACGGCGCGCACGGTGTTCAGGCGGAACAGGATGTCGGTCTCGAAAAAATAGCGTTGGCTGACCTTGTCCAGGGGCAGCAGCCTGGCGACGTCACGGTGAATCGCGGTATAGCCGTTGGTCGGGTCGAACAGATCCCAGTAGCCCGTCGACAGTTTGGCCATCAACGACAACACGGCATTGCCGAACAGACGAATTCGCGGCATCGACTGGACTTCCTCCAGGTCGAAAAACCGATTGCCCTTGGTGTAGTCGGCTTCACCCGCCAGGATAGGCTCGATAAACAGCGGAATCAGGGTCGGGTCCATCTGACCGTCGCCGTCGACTTTGACGATGATACTCGCGCCGTCAGCGAGGGCTGCTCGATAGCCGGTCATGACCGCACCCCCCACACCTTTGTTGATGTCATGGGGCAGCACCTTGACCCGGGGGTCGTTACAGGAGGCCAGGACATGCCCGCCTGAACCGTCCGGGCAGGCATCGTCAATGACATAGATGCGCCAGACCTCGGGGCCGATGGCGTCGATGACGCCGCCGATGTGTGCGGTGACCCGATAGCTGGGGATGACGACGGCAACGCGCAGTTCATCCGTGAAAATCGCTGTTGTTGTGTTCATCGATTCGCCAACTATTGCCTGAATGAAAGTGATTTGAACTCCAGGGGAGTGTCGGTATGCCCGGACGCATAAATGACCGCGGACGTGGCATTAGCCGGGGCAATGACACTCATCTCATGAGTCTCCCAGTGCGTGGTGCAATCAAACGTTTCGATGCTGGTGCTGATGAAGTTGCCTTGGTCGTCCATCCAGTTGGTCTGGATTCTTCCGGTGGTCGCTGCCTCCGTGCAGCGTGCGGACACACTGTTGATGTAGGTCAGTCCCGGCGTGACTTCGACGCGCTGTGTGGCGGGTGTGTTGACGTTGACGGTGAGGATCTTGCGCAAGGTGTCATAGGTCGAGGGTGACAGCAGGTTCCAGCCCTCGAGGCTGGACAGGTCCGGATTGAGCAGGAGCTCGTAGTGGGTGGCGTTGAGTTTGCGCAGGTCCAGGTTACCCAGCCTGGAATACGACGTGGACACGGCGAGCAGGCGGTCGAGTTGCGCCTGGGGAAGAGACTTGAGGTCGATCACCAGCCAGTTCACCTGGCGCTGGCGCAAGCGCCGGGTAAGCTCCGCTGGCGAGGTCGCTGCGTCGAATTCGCCCTTCCACTTCAGGTTGTACCACGATGCGTAAAGGGCATCGCCACGCAAACCCGCCATCAAGGGCGACGCAAAAACCGCCACGGGCTGATAACCGCTGTTCAAGGCGTTGACGGTGTCGACCATTTTCCGGATCGGCAGGCGCTCCAGCAAAAAGGCGTCCCGACCGGCCTGGCTCAAGAGTGCCGAGGGTTTGATTTCGCCATAGTAAGTCGCGGCCTGGATGAAGCGGGTATTGGCCAGGACCAACACGGCACCGGCCGCGATGGCGAGGCCGCGGGGGAAGGCCCTGGCGTCGGAAAACGGCAGGGCGAGGATCACCGAGAACAGCGCGAAGGAGGGGAATACATAACGCAGGTAGGCCGTTGACTGGAACGTCATGAACATCGCGCCGGCGCCGACCAGGAGGATATAGAGGGCCTTTTTGTTGCCGCTCAGCAGCACGGCGACGGCCGCTGTGGGTAGCAGCAGCCACTGGAAGCCCGCGGCGCCGACCCGCCCCTCGATGAACTGCGGCGACTGGAAGACCATTCGATAGAGGGTGTCCCAGGTCATTCCGGTACCGAAAGTGGCGGGCGGTTCGAAGTTCATGTCCGGCCAGAGCGGCGAATGGAAAACCCCGTTGAAAAACGGGAACACCGGGTTACCGGTCAAGTACCCGGCACAGACGTAAGGGGTAGCACCCGCCAGCAGCAGGCCGGCGCTGCCGAGCATGAGGGTCTTGGCGATGCCTCTCACGGCCCAGGCCTTGTACTGCAGCAAGAGGACCAACAGCAGGACCGGCAGGACACTCAGCGTCACCGCCTTGGTCGCCATGGCGAAGCCCAGCAGGACACCGGCCAGGACCAGTTGCGACAGGCGTTCTCGAGGATCCGCAGTGAAGCCCGAGACCTTCAGGATCGCCAGGGTCCCGGCCAGCATGAAGGCAGTCCACGCCGATTCTATGTGCAGGCTGCTGCTTTCAGCGAAGGCGAGGGGCGTCGACAGAAAGATCAGGCTTGCCCAGCGAGCGCTCGTGGCGGAGCCCCCGGCCCAGAGGGTCATGTTGCGAATCTGCCACGCCACCAGCAAGGCGAATGCGCTGTTGCTCAGGCGTGACGCCGTTTCGCCCGCCAGCATATAGACGATGCTATAGATCCAATCGGCCAGCATGGGCATGACTGCCCACACATAGGTGTTGGCATCGAACGACCATTGGTGCCGCTGGGCCAGGTGTGAAGGGACGAAGAGGTGCATGGCCAAGGCGTCGTGGCCGACCTCCGGCATGAAGGCTACCAGCACGTAGAGGCAGGCGAACCCGCCAATCAGTACATCGAGCCCGGTTTGCAGGGGCGTATGTGCCGAGCGGGTGGTCTGGATTTGTGCCAGCAGTTCGCGACCTATCGACAGGACCTGTTTGCGCCCCAGTACAAGCGGCACTGCCAGCATCGCGCCATACAGCCAGGGATAGTTGATCGGCATATACGCAGCCAGGCCTGTCAGCGTACCGAACGTGCCGGTGCCCAGCAGCAGATGGATGCTCCAGTCGGCCGGATTTTCTTGCCTGAGCAGCCACCGGCCGAGCACGGTGGCAGACAGCGCGAAGACCGCGACGACAACCAGCGGCCAGAGCTGCGCGCAAGCAATGGTCAGGCACGCCAGCAGGCCAAGGCAAAGAATGATCGGCGGCTTGCGAGTGAAGGCGGTAAGGGCCGCCAGGACTGCCACTGACAGCAGTATCGTGCGGCTACTGCTGTTCATGGACGCCAGTTCAAGCGTCGAAAAACCGTACACGCCGACCGCCGTACTCGCCAGTAAAACCAACAGCACCACTGCGTATTTCAGGCTGAATCTGGGCAAAATATCGTCTCGGCTGAAGGACCTTCGCTTAAGGCGTTTCTCGATCCATTGTGGCGAGGGAGCTTGCTCCCGCTGGGCTGCGCAGCAGCCCCAAAAGCTGAATGCAACCTACCTGGCACGCTGCGGTGGCCGGGTTCAGGGCCGCTGCGCAGCCCCGCGGGAGCAAGCTCCCTCGCCACGGTTGGTCAACGCTCGTAACCCGCGTTGCATCCAAGAGGGGCCTATACATCTCGGTATGTGTGCGGAACCCAGGATCCCCATTTGTTCTCGTAGATCGCCCGGTTCTTCTCGAAAAGTGCCTGTTTTTTCCTTGCACCCAAGGTGTTGAACGAGGCGGACAGGTGGTGATGGACGAAGACGTCTTCGGCGCAAGCCGCGCGCAGGCCGCGACGCTGCACGCGGCGGCAGTAATCGTCATCCTCGAAGAACCCCAGGCCGTACTCCTCGCACAGACCGCCGATCTGCTCGTAGGTCGAACGCGGCAACATCACGCAGAAAAACGCCAGGGTGTTGATCTCGAACCACTCGCCCATGCGGGACCGGGTCATTTGCGCGGCTTCGGCGGGCATGTCTTCTATCCGGCCATAACGGGTGCTGACTTTGGCTTCGTTGCCGATGTTGTTGGTGATCGGGCCGATGATGCCGATTTCCTTGTGGTCTTTCAGATGACGGATCAAACCCTTGATCCAGCCGGCGGTGACGACCGTGTCGTTGTTCAGGATGACCAGATAGTCGCCACTGGCCGCTGCGAGGCCCTGGTTGTTACCTGCGGCGAATCCCTTGTTGTCTGGATTGAGGATGACAATCCGCTCGGGATGTCCCTCGGCCCAGGCTGTGAGATAGGCCGGGGTCTGGTCGCTGGAGCGGTTATCGACAACGATGATTTCAAGGTTCGGGTACTGGCTCTGGGTCAGCAGGCTGTCGAGGCAGGCCTTGGTCAGTTCGAGGTTGTTGTAGGTCAACACCACGACGCTGACCTTTGCCACGGGTAACGTCGCGATGGCCTTGCGCAGGCTGGCGGCCCGATGCTGCCAGGTCTGGCCCTGGGCGAACGATTGACGCGCCTTTGGTGTTGCGCCGACCTCTGGCAGAGCGTCGAGTACACCGCGTATGGCCGAGATGAACTCAGTCGGCTGTTCGACCGTCCAGACCAGTTTGCCGAACTGGCTCAACTCCGGCAGTTTCACCGAGACCACCGGTTTTCCCGCACTCAGGTATTCATAGACCTTGACCGGATTGGTGGCGAGCGTCAGGGGCATGACCTTGAACGGGAGCAGGCAAACATCCATGGCGTAGAGGTAGTAGGGCAGGGAGGCATACGGGACTTCGCCCTCCAGGACCACATTCGGGCAGGCCTTGAAATATTTTTTCGCCTGGACGATATCGCTGCCGATCAACAGGATCAGATGCTGCGGGAAGGACTGGGCGACGCGCTTGACCAGTTCCAGGTCGAACCATTCGGCGATGACGCCGTAGTAGCCGATGATCTTTCTGTTGGCCGGGTCGCGGTAGATCTTGTCGGGACGTTGGCTGAAGAAACCGTATTCGCAGGCGTTGCGGATCACCTCTACGTTGCGGTTTTCCCGCTTGCCGTGTTGTTCGATCCAGTCGGAAGTCGCCACCAGTAGATCGGCCCGGCGCATCAAGGCGATTTCCAGGTCGAGCAGCTCCTGGGCAACATTGCCGAAACCTTCATGATGATCCATGCAGTCATAGACCAACGTGGCGTTGGGGACACGTCTTGCCAGCGGGAACCAGTAGGCGTGCTGGACGATGCAGTCCGCGGCACCGCCGTTCGCCGCGTCCAGCAACATGGCCAGGCCCTGGCACAACTGACGGATCGCTGCGGCTGACGGCGGGGCGTGATAAATGGCCGGTGCGCCGCGCACCTTGAAACGGATCTGGAACAGCCGCTCGGAGCTTTCCAGGCGCTCCGCCTCGAAGCCAGGAGCGTCATCGTCGATAAAGTGGTTGGAAATATAAAACGTCGTTTGTCCCGCCCGGGCCAATTCCTTGGCCAGGTTTTGTGGCCGCTGGATGCGAAAGTGCCAGTCGATTACACCGAACATCAGGATCATCGGCTGCCCGTGACTGGATGGCACGGCAAGGTCAATCGGTGGTGGCAGGGGTTGCAGGAGCACGAGGCTTGGGGGCGCCGATGATTCGCCGGGTGTCGCCCCGGTGCGTTTCAACCAGCTTCGAAGCCGCTGGGCCAGCCTGCTTTTCCGATGTGCCGGGAGCGGCAACCAGGCGTAGATCCGCCGCGATAATTTATACAGCTGCTTGCGTATCGAATAACGCAGCGGTGCACGTTCGATGGCGTTGCCCCAGTCAGAAAGCTTGAACAGCTCAGTCTGTTTCGCCGCCAGTTGTGCGCGTAAATCCACCGCCCAATCCGACAGCTCTACCGCTTGGCGTTCTTTTGCCCGGAGTAACGCCTGGGTGTCCCTGAGGCGCCGTTCGGTCACCTGCAATTGCTCGTGCAATCGCCCGGCCTTGCCTTCTTGAAGTGACAGGCGAGCGCGAAGCGCTTGTGAGCCCAGGTTCAGTTGTTTGATCAGGCGATCTCGATTGTCGATTTCCTTGACCAACTGCAAGGCTTCAATGGATCTGGACTGTGTAGAGCGAGTCAGTTGGTCAATGCGATCGACAAGATGGTTGATCTGATCCATGCGTTCTTCCGGTTCCTTGGTCATTACGGCAACGCACCCCGGGGTCTTTCAGGATCGTTGTCGACTTCAATTACCAGACAGGCCCAGGCTCCAGCCGGGCCATTAATCATCTTAGCGGCTGCTGGACGACGCGCCACTTCGATAGGCTCATATGACATCGGCAAAGCCTTTGCGTGTCCTCTGGAACCAGGCAAATCCGGCACAGGCAATCAGCAAGGAAACGGCAGAATAAATCGCCAGGTGCGCCCATTGCGGCGGCCTCCCCCAGAACAGTACGTCACGAACCATTTCCACCGGCAGCGTCAGGGGGTTGGCCTGCAACGCGGCCTGATAGCTTTGCGGAAGTATCGAGAGGGGATAAAAAATCGGCGAGAGAAACAGCATCGCTGTAATGACAATGCCGATGAACTGGCCAATGTCGCGCAGGTATACGCTTATCGAGGCGAGAAACCAGGAGATCCCCAGGGTTAACAACACCAACGGAAACAGCACCAATGGCAGCAGGAGCGCGGTTATCGGAGGGGTTCCGAACAGGACGATATAGAAGATCAGCCAGGCCAGAATGCTGACCGCCATGTGGAACAGCGCCGCGCCGAGCGACACCATCGGCAGGGTTTCCAGCGGGAACACGATCTTCTTGACGTAATTGGTATTAGCCAGCACCAGGCCCGGCGCGCGGCTCAGGCATTCGGAAAACAGGTTGAACACCAGCAAGCCTGCGAACAGCACCAGGGCGAATTCGCTCTTGGACTCACCACCACCCGACCAGCGGGCCTTGAAGACAACACTGAAGACGAACGTGTACACAACCAGCATGAACGCGGGGGTGAAGAACGACCATAGGATACCAAGCATCGAACCTTTGTAACGACCGATGATCTCCCTGCGGATCAACACGTAGATCAGGATTCGATTGACCAGCACACTCTTGATCATGGTGGCAGGGGACGTGCTAAACGACTGCATCGGTACGGGGGCCTCAAGACGATAATTCGACGCTCGTTGAATCGCGTCCTCATGGAGGGTAGGCCAAGTTCAGGGCATTCGAAGTTTTTTTCCTCATCTGTGCTTAACTCATTGGCAGTGCCCAGCGAAGGACTGATTCAGTAGCGCCGCTAATGGTCGTGATTCATGGAAGGGCTTTGCCGATGTCGTTTGAAGTGGCCATAAGCGCCGAGAACCTGAGCAAGTGTTATCAGATCTACGATGCACCCAAGGACCGCCTGTTGCAGATGCTGGTGCGCGGCAGGAAGCGTTTCTACCGCGAGTTCTGGGCCCTGGACGATGTTTCCCTGACCATCGCAAGGGGGGAGACCGTCGGCATCATCGGCCGTAACGGCAGTGGCAAATCCACCTTGTTGCAGCTGATCTGCGGAACGTTGATGCCGACCCGGGGCAGTGTCCGCGGGCATGGCCGGATTGCGGCGTTGCTTGAGCTCGGGTCGGGCTTCAATCCGGAGTTCAGCGGCCGCGAGAACGTCTATGTGAACGCGGCGGTGCTGGGTTTGAGCCGCGCGGAAATCGACGCACGCTTCGATGACATCATCGCCTTCGCCAACATCGGCGACTTCATCGACCAGCCCACCAAAATCTATTCCAGCGGGATGCTGGTACGGCTGGCGTTCGCCGTTTCGGTCTGTGTGGAACCGGAGATCCTGATCGTCGACGAGGCCCTCTCCGTTGGCGATGCATCGTTTCAATTCAAATGCCTGAACCGGCTGGAAGAGCTGGCTGCCAAAGGCACCACGCTGCTGTTCGTCTCCCACGACATGAGCATGGTCAAACGGTTTTGCCACCGGGTCATCTATCTGCGCGCAGGCCGCGTCGTTGCCAGCGGCTCACCCGATGAAATGGCCGAGTTGCACTTGCTCGACATGCGTGACGAGCAACGTCGCTGGGCCAGTGGCGGGGCCGTACCGGTTACACAAAAGTCCTTTATTGGCGGTCAGCAGGGGATGGCCTTTGGAACCGGGGAGGGCCACATCAGCGCTGCCTGCTTCACCAACACCCAGCAGCTTTCGTCGAGTTACCTGTATGGCGACGACATCGAGATTCGCGTCGAAGCGCTACTGCATGAGTCGATCACTCAACCCAACATCAGCTTCACCATTCAAGAGGCGAGGCTGTTGGTGATCGGCGGGGGCAACTTCGCCCTGCAACCGGGGCCGGTCGAAAACGGCTGGCGGCGTACGGCCATCACGGTGCGCTTCCCGGCTAACCTCGCCGAGGGGCGTTACCACGTCACGCTCAAGCTGTTGCATGGCGCGACGGAAGACACCTCGCAACTGATCGAGAAACAAGTCGCGCCCTTGGCGTTCGACATGTTGCCCAGCCACAAGCATTTCCTGGGCATGGTTGACCTGGGATTGCACAGCGTTGAACCGCGAACGACCGAGTCGTTTCCCAAGACCTGCGGGATTCCAGCAGAGAAGGACCTGGCGGAACACCTGGATCAGCGCACGTGGCAGGTGGCTATCTTCGGCACCTTCGACGTAGAAAACTATGGTGACCTGCTGTTCCCGATCATCGCCGAGGCGGAGCTGGCCCGGCGCTTGGGTTCGGTCAATCTGCAGCGGTTTTCCTATCACGGGAAAACCCCACCCGAATGGCCCTATGCGGTGACGTCGCTGACAGAACTGCCCGCTGTAGCGGCAAGCCTGGATGGCGTATTGATTGGCGGTGGTTTCCTGATCCGATTCGATAAAGTCGTTGCCCATGGCTACGGTCCGACCACCGCCGACATTCATCACCCTACCGGTTATTGGCTGACCCCCGCGCTCATCGCGCTGCAGCATGCGGTTCCGGTCATGTGGAATGCACCGGGGATGCATTGCAACAGTATCCCCGATTGGGCCAGGCCGTTATTGACGATGGCCCTCGAGCAGAGCCGGTACGTGCGCGTCCGTGATGCCCTGTCGCGCGATACCCTCGGCGCGCTCAGCCAGCAAGTCGAGATCGAAGTGCTGCCCGACACCGCGTTCGGCTTGCCGCGCCTGATCGATGAGCAGCGGCCCTCGGCCGATTTTGTTCGCCTGCGCGAGCACGCCGGGCTGACCGGACCGTACATCGTGATCCACGCCATCCATGTGGTGGAGTCCTTTGTAAAACTGTTCGAAGACCACCCCGAGGCGTTCCAGAGCTACCAGTTCCTGGTGGTGCCGATTGGCCCGGTCCTGGGTGACGATCCGTCAGTCATTGCCGGGCGCCTGCCTGGGGCCATCACGTTGCCGTTCTGGCCGGAGCCGTTGCTGATGGCCGAAATTCTCAGCCAGGCCCAAGCGGTGATCGGCCATAGCTATCACCTGGCGATCACCGCCCTGGCGTTTGGCGTGCCGGTGTTTTGCTCGGCGGACCTGACCACGGGCAAGTACACGGCGCTGGCTGGGTTCGACACGCTGCATGCGTTGCCGAACGTCGCGACGGTCGATCCGCAATGGTTCCTCGCCCGCGTGGGCAAGACCCGTGCATCGCCCGCGGCGCGTGCGGCGGCGGACCAGTTGGTGGAGCATTGGGACCGGGTCGCTGAGATCATTCGCCAAGGTAAAACCGCGTCGCAGCCGGTGCTGGGGGCTTTTCTGCAGCACCTGCCGAATCTGCTCGAAGCCGCGGCCGAGACGTGCGACCCAGTGCCGGCTGAATCGCCGGTGAGTCCGGTCATGCCTGTGCCGCAGATCAACGAACCCGCGCAGGAACTGGCAGCACGGGAGCTTGCCCAACAGCAACGGATCGTCCAGCTCCGTGAGCAACTGGCCCGCAGCGATGCGAGGATGTGTGAGCTGCAAAATTCCAATTCTTTCCGCATGACCGCGCCACTGCGTTCCATCGCCCGTGGTATCAGAAACCTGACAGCGAACAAGAACCGACAATGCTAGATCTCTCTCGTCTCACGCCAGCGGCGCTAAAGCATCAACCGTTCTCATGGGCTGAAATTGGCAACCTGTACTCGACCGAGGATGCCGCCGCGTTGGCGGCGACCTTTCCTCATGATCATTTCAAGACGGTGAGTGGTTATGGCGGCGAAAAAAACTACGACTACGAGGCTCGTGCCTTGCTGGGCATGGGCACCGATAGCGTCGCTTTTGCGCAGGAGCTGAGCGAGGCATGGTTGCGGCTGGCGCAGGATCTTGGCTCGGCTGGTTATCGCGAAGCCATGTCGCAAATGACCGGAATCGATCTGCGCAGCGTGCCGATGGAGGTCAATGTCTTTCATTACGGTCCCGGTGCGAGCCTGGGTGCCCATCCGGACCTGCCCGATAAACTGGTCACCCATATCCTCTATTTCAATGAATCCTGGGACCGCAACGACGGCGGTTGCCTGAATATCCTGCACCGCAACGATCCCAGCGCAGTGGCGGCCGAGATCGAGCCCCTGGTGGGTAATTCAGCGATCCTGGTACGCTCGGATAATTCCTGGCATGCCGTCACGCCCGTGGTCAGCGGCTGCCATTCTTCCCGTCGCAGCCTGACCGCAACGTTCTATCGGCCGGGCTCGTGCAGTTCCATGTGGCCGCCGGATGACAGCACGCCGCTGCATCGGTACCCGCATGCTTGAGCCTGACAGCAGCTTGATCGACCGGGACGCCGCCTTGGCTCAGCGAGATGCGGCCGTCAATGAGCGCGATACCGCGCTGGCGAAAGTCGACTTCCTGCAAAACACCCGTTCGTGGCGTTTCACCCGGCCACTGCGTACGCTGTTCCGAGTGCTGCGTTATGGGTTTGCCGCCACCCGGGAGTTTCCCGAAACGCCCCCGGCAATCGTCTACCCGGCAGCGCCGGAACCGTTGCCGAAGGTTGAGGTACAAGCGGATTTCGCCAGCAGAGGGCAGCTGGATATTCTCTGCTTCGCCAATATCGACTGGGCCGCGCGCTACCAGCGACCACAGCAGCTGATGAGCCAGTTCGCGAGCAATGGTTATCGGGTGTTTTATATCGTTCCTTCCAGTGTGCCGGAGCAGGGACAGCTTTATCGGGTGACCTCAGTGGCGTCCAACCTCTTCGAGGTGGCGCTGCATCGCGATGTGCAAATGGCCTATTACGAAAAGATAGTGACGCCCGAGAACCACCAGGCTTTATTGCGTGCCATCGCTGCGTTGGTCGCCGATATGCAGATCAGAACCGCCCTCTCGGTGGTGCATATCGCTTACTGGAGTCCTGTAGTACTGAGCCTGCGTACGCTGCATGGCTGGCACATTCACTATGACTGCATGGATGACTGGGATGGTTTTCCGAACATCGGCGAACAACTGCTGAGCGAGGAAAAGACGCTGATTGCCCAGGCCGATCTGGTGACCGTTTCCGCGGCGTTGCTTTACCAGAAATGGTGCGCCCATAACCCTCGCTGCGTGCTGGTACGAAACGCGGTGGATTTCGCTTTTTTCCATCAGCATTGTTTTACCAATGATGTGCTGAGCGGGCTGGTCGGCCCGGTGATTGGCTATTACGGCGCCTTGGCTGAATGGCTCGATTATCCACTGCTAGCGGCGTTGGCGGACCGGCGGCCGACGTGGAATTTCATCCTGGTGGGGGATATTTTCGTCGAGGACCTGGCGGGGCTCGAGCACAAGCCCAACGTGCGTTTGCTGGGCCGCAAACCGTACACCGACATGCCGCTGTACCTGGATCATTTCGATGCGTGCCTGATTCCCTTCAGACTCTACAACGTGACCCATGCGGTCGATCCGGTGAAGTTCTACGAGTACATCAGCGCCGGCAAGCCGGTGATCTCCACGCCACTGGCGGAGATCGCCATCTACAAGGACCTGTTGTACTTCGCAACCGGAGTCGATGAGTTCATCGCGCAGATCGAGCGTGCCCTGGCCGAGCGCGATCTGGCCCTTTACAAGCGGCGCGTGGAGCTGGCGCGGGCCAACGATTGGAAGGATCGATTTAATAGCATGCAACTTGCTATCGTCGGGCTGTACGAGAAAGTCTCCATTGTGGTCGTGACGCACAACAACCTCAATCTGACGATTCAATGTGTAAACAGCATTCTGCGTAATACTACCTGGCCCAATTACCAGCTGATTGTCGTCGACAACGGCTCGAACGATGGTACGCAAGACTATCTTGCACGCCTGGGCCGCGAGGTACCGCCCACGAAGATCATCCTCAACCCGGACAACCGGGGCTTCGCTGCGGCGAATAACCAGGGTTTACGAGAGGCCGACGGCGACGTCCTGCTCTTGCTCAATAACGACACGGTGGTGCCGGGCGGTTGGCTCGATCCGCTGGTCAGGCATTTGCGCGATCCGAGTATCGGCCTGGTCGGGCCGGTCACGAATGCGGTAGGAAACGAAGCGAAGATCGAGATTTCCTATACCGACATCCAACAGATGCAAGCGTTTGCAGACCACTACACCGAAGCCCGTAAAGGGCAGTCGTTCGATATCTCCATGCTCGCAATGTTTTGTGTCGCCTTTCGCCGAACCACCTTCGATGAGGTGGGGTATCTGGATGAAGCGTTCGGTATCGGGTTGTTCGAGGACGATGACTACAGCCGCCGCGTCCAGGCTGCCGGCTACCGGACGGTCTGCGCCGAAGATGCGTTTATCCATCACTACGGGCAGGCCTCGTTCAGGAAGCTGATCGCCAGCGGCGAATATCAGGCGCTCTGGGATAAAAATCAGGCGTACTTCGAAAGCAAGTGGGGGACGTGGCAAGCCCACGTACATCGCGACGAGCCCGGCGCGGCAAAGGATGGGAAGGGCTAGGTCGGGATAAGGCCATCACCCTCGACATCCTCGTCGCCGGTAACACCGCCATCGCCAGCAAGCTCGCTAGCACATTGAATTTTCGGCAGCCGCAAAATGCATCTACGCCGCATCCCCTCTGTGGGAGCGAGCCTGCTCGCGAAATGGCCGGCCCATCCAATATCTTCGTTGATTGACACGCCGCCATGG